>NZ_JBAPPI010000273.1:0-1860 GCF_049280035.1 Mycobacterium sp.
GTCGGCGCCCGGTATTCCGGGCAGCGCCGCTCTGCGCGCGCCGGCGATCGCCGCCGCGCGGCGGTGGCGTTTCACGCTTGGACTTCATCGGTCTCCCCTCCTCGCTGCCTCATGCCCCGATTGCACGCGTTGCAAAGCACGCAGTCGCACCGCGGCACTCCGCGGGTTCTGCTGGATCTCGGCGTCGTCGGCGCCTTCGGCGCCACGCGTCAACGAGGTGAATTGCGGTCCGTGCCCGGGGAGTTCGATCGGTAGATCCGGCGGTGTGCTGGAGGTGGCGGCCTGGGCGAACACTCGTTTGACGATGCGGTCCTCGAGCGACTGGTACGCCAGCACCACGATGCGTCCGTTGACAGCCAGGGCGTCCAGCGCGGCCGGCATGGCGTCGCGCAACGCGTCCAGCTCGCCGTTGACCGCAATACGCAGCGCCTGGAATGTCCGCTTGGCCGGGTGTCCACCGGTACGCCGGGCCGGCGCCGGAACCGCTTGGTAGACAACCTCTACCAGCTCGCGGGTCGAGGTGAACGGCGTGCGCGCCCGGCGCCGGATGATGTGTGCGGCGATGCGGCGGGCGAAGCGCTCTTCGCCGTACCGGCGCAGAATGTCGGTCAGCGCGCCCTCATCGTAGGAGTTCACGATTTCCGCGGCGCTCAGCGCCGCGGTGGGGTCCATCCGCATGTCCAGCGGTGCGTCGTGGGCGTAGGAAAAACCGCGCTCGACGCGATCGAGCTGCATGGATGAGACGCCGAGATCGAAGAGCACTCCATCCACGGATTCGGTTGCAGTGTAACCGGATTGGGCTAATGCGTGGCCGATCCCGTCATACCGGGTCTGGATCAGCGTGAGCCGGTCAGCGAAATGCGCCAGCCGGGTGCGGGCAATGTCCAGTGCGGTCGGGTCGCGGTCGATACCGATCAGCCGCAGTCCGGGCAGCTCGGTCAGGAAACGTTCGGCGTGCCCGCCGGCACCGATGGTCGCGTCGACGAGCACCGCCCCTGATCCGTCTGGATGGTGCCGCGTGAGCGCGGGGGTGAGCAGTGCGACGCAGCGGTCGAGCAGCACGGGCACATGACCGAAACCACCAGTGGCGTCAGGCACGACAACACCTTCCCGGCGGGCGACCTGAGGAGCCGCCCCTGCAACGAGGTCCCTGCCCGACAGCACGAACCTGGCGTTGGGGAAGTACGTCAGGGTCGGTTCGGGCAGAGGCCACGGTGCACGGGCACGCGCCTCAGATAATGTCGCCGAGTGCTTCATCGCTGGCTGCGGAGAAGTTCTCTTCGTGGGTCTGTTGGTATTCCTGCCAGGCCTGCGCATCCCAAATCTCAAGGTAGTCAACCGATCCGATTACCACGCAGTCCTTCGACAGGTTTGCGTAGCGGCGGTGGTCGGGCGACAACGTGATTCGGCCTTGCGCGTCGGGATGCTGTTCGTCGGTGGCGGCGGCCAGGTTGCGCAGGAACGCTCTCGCCTCGGGGTTGCTTCTGGATGCCTTGCTGGCCCGGCGCGCGAGTTGCTCGAATTCCGCGCGGGGATAGACAGCCAGGCTGTGGTCTTGGCTCTTGGTGACCATCAGCCCTCCTGCCAGCGCGTCGCGGAACTTGGCGGGCAGCGTCAGCCGCCCTTTGTCGTCGAGCTTGGGCGTGTAGGTGCCGAGAAACATCTGGGCACCTCCACGCCTTTCGACTTCCGCCACCATACCCCACAATCCCCCACTGCGCTCCATCTAACGGCAAGAAGATCACTAAATGGTGTCGTTTCAGCAGGTTCTCGGCCACTCAGGCGGGGTGGCGATGCCGGCGTAGCGTTGATGATCGCCAGCTCAAGCCACCTTTGAGCTGCGGGTTATCGGAAAAGTGG
>NZ_JBAPPI010000274.1:0-22535 GCF_049280035.1 Mycobacterium sp.
AAAGCCGTGAAGAAGGCTACAAAGTCGGCGGCAAAGCGGGTCACCAAAGCCGTGAAGAAGGCTCCCGCGCGCAAGGCTCCGGCCAGGAAGCGCGCTGCCAAGAGGGCTCCGGCCAAGAAGACCGCGGCCCGTCGTGGCCGTAGGTAGGCACTAACCGCTGAACACGAAGATTCGCCGCGGGGCTGACTCCATTAGAGACGCCCGCGGCGAATCTTCGTGCTAGGTCACCACGTTGGTGGCCAGGGCACTGCCGATGTGGTCGGCGGCAACCAGACGGCCGTCCGCCAGCGAAAGCACCCACGTGCTGCCCTTGCGGTTGCGGGATTTGTCCGGACGTATCCCGTCGCGTTCACACCACCAAGCGATCAGGTCTGGAATCACCTTGCCCTGCGTGCAGATCACCGGTGTGCGGTGCAAGTCGGCAATCTGCAGAACCCGCCTTCGACCGCGTTTCGGGTTGTCGGCGTACGCCTCCTCGGTCAGCGTGGGCTCATTGCAGATGATCACGCCCAGCTCCTCTGCGAGCGGCTCCACCGTTTGGTGGCAGCGCACGCGATCAGCTGCGTACACGTCGGTGGGACCGAAAGCGGACAACTGCCCGACGAGTGCCTCGGCCTGCGCCCGGCCCTTCTTGTCCAGCGGCCGCATTTTGTCGTCACCGGAGAATCGAGACTTGCTGCCCGCGGTGCCGTGCCGGACCACTAGCATGGTCTGGGTGTCCGCCGGGAATTTGGCGAACCGGCGCAAGACCTTTCGATCATATGGGTAGGAGACTTTTCCGATCGCGTCGGCGGTCGACAGCCAGACCAGATCATCGACTTCTCGGCCGGGGGTGAATTCTCCGCCGAGGCTGCGCGCCGCCCAGTAGCGAACCCGCTTGACACCTTGGTCGACTGGGTAGCTCACGCTTTGCAGTCGGCGACCAAGTTGGGCACGGTGACCGGTCTCCTCGAAAAGTTCTCGGACCGCGGTTACTGGTTCGGTTTCCCCGGGATCCATTTTGCCCTTCGGCAGCGACCAATCGTCATAGCGAGGGCGATGGATGATGGCAACCTCGACCGACTCGCCGGGGCCGGGTCGCCAGAGCACCGCACCGGCGGCCGACACGATTTTCTCGCTCACACTCAGGTCATCCGACCGGGTGCGAGTCGGCACCGTAACGCTGGCAAGTCAATTCGTACCTTCGCGGCTGATGGACATCGTCGAAATGGTACAGGTGGCCTCAGGAGCTCCGGTGTCGCTCCATCAGCGATACCTGGTGGTCGCGAACCGTGTGACCCGCTTTCGGCAACGCGGTCCATTGTGCTTCGGACCCCAGTTCCCAGCAGCGCGTCGCCGGGTCCAGCGCCGACTCGAAGATGTCGTTCAGCTGTGCGGTCAGTCGGGGCTCTTTCACCTGAGCGAGCACTTCGACCCGGCGATCGAGGTTGCGGTGCATCATGTCGGCGCTGCCGATCCAGAATTCGTCGAGGGAGCGGAAATGGAGGATGCGCGAGTGCTCCAGGAACCGGCCCAGAATCGAGCGCACGGAAATGTTTTCGGAGAAGCCCTCGACGCCGGGCCGCAATGCACAAATTCCGCGCACCACGACCTGAACGCGCACTCCGGCTTGCGACGCGCGGTAGAGCGAATCGATGACCTGCTCGTCGACAAGCGCGTTCATCTTAAGCCGGATCCGGCCGTTGCCGGTTTCGCGGTGAGCCGCAATCTCCCGCTCGACGCGTTCGATGATGCCTTTGCGAATACCATGTGGTGCCACCAAAAGGTTGCGGTAGTCCAGCTTGCGCGAATAACCGGTCAGCGAGTTGAACAAGTCGGTCAGGTCGGCACCGATGTCGGGGTCGGCGGTCAGCAGGCCGATGTCCTCGTAGAGCCGGGCGGTCTTGCTGTTGTAATTGCCGGTCCCGATATGGCAGTAGCGCCGGATCGCCGAGCCTTCGCGGCGCACCACCAGACAAGTCTTGCAATGCGTTTTCAAGCCCACCATGCCGTACGCCACATGGACCCCCGCCTGCTCCAGCGCGCGTGCCCACCTGATGTTGGCCTGCTCGTCGAATCGTGCCTTGATCTCGACCAGTGCCACTACTTGCTTTCCGGCCCCGGCGGCTTCGATTAGCGCCCGAATGATCGGTGAGTCACCCGACGTGCGGTACAGCGTCTGTTTGATCGCCAGCACATTGGGATCGGCGGCAGCCAGCTCGATAAACCGCTGGGTGCTAGTGGAGAACGAGTCGTAGGGATGGTGAACCAACACGTCACCCTCGCGCAGGGTCGCGAAAATGCTCTTCGGCGTTTCCCGATCGGCGAATGCGGGGTTGGTGGCCGGAACGAATGCGGGATCCTTCAGTGCCGGGCGGTCGACGTCGTAGATCTGCCACAGCGACGACAGATCAAGCAGCCCCGGCACTTGGATGACGTCGCCGGGATGCACGTCCAGTTCACGCAGCAGCAGCTCCAACATGTGCTCGGTCATGTCGTCGGCCACCTCGAGGCGTACCGGCGATCCGAACCGTCGACGGGCCAGTTCCCGCTCGAGCGCCTGCAGTAGGTCCTCGTCGCGATCTTCGTCGACCTCGAAATCGGCGTTGCGAGTAATGCGGAACGCGTGGTGCTCGACGACCTCCATACCCGGGAACAACGTCGGCAAGAAGGCCGCGATCAGCTCCTCCATCGGCAAGAAGCGGACTTCCTTGTCGGCCGATCCGTCTGCGCCTTGCTTGACGTCGAGCTCAACGAAACGATCGACGTTGTCGGGCACCTTGACCCGGGCGAAGTGCTGACCACCGTCCTCGGGCTGCCTGACCGTGACCGCCAGGTTCAGGCTCAAGCCGCTGACAAAGGGAAAAGGGTGCGAGGGATCGACGGCCAGCGGAGTCAGGACGGGGAACACCTGCTCGTTGAAGTACGTCGCGAGGCGGTCGCGCTCAGCCTGGTGCACATCGGCCCACGTGACGACGTGGATGCCTTCCTCGGCCAACCCGGGCCGCACCGAGTCGAGGAAGACCTGTGCATGCCGGCTGGCGATGTGCTGGGTCTGCTCGCCGATACGACGCAATTGCTCACGCGGGGTTAGACCGTCCGCGGAGTGTACCGACAGACCCATTTCGTCGCGCCGTTTCAGGCCGGCGACGCGAACCATGTAGAACTCGTCGAGGTTGGAGGCGAAGATCGCCAGGAACTTTGCCCGCTCCAGCAAGGGCAGCGAGGTGTCGGCGGCCAGCGCCAGCACGCGAGCGTTGAAGTCCAACCAGCTGAGCTCTCGGTTGAGGTAACGGTGCTCGGGAAGTTCGTCCTCGACCAAGGCCGCCGTGGCGGCGGGCGGTGCGCCCGGCGCAGCGGCGCTCGATTGCCAAGCCGGACCATTGGACGGTGTCGCGGCTGAGGTTGTCGTTACTGCGGTGTCCGCAGCTTCGATATCGGTCACCTTGCGATCATTCCCCATTGTCGGGTGGTGCTGCTACCCAACAGCTGACGTCCATTCGCCGTTGAGAAGCCGTTCACCTGTCGTTACCGCGGCGCGCTCGCGGCCACAGCTCGGCTAGTCGCCGGTCCGATCCCCAGCCGGCGCGCGACCGCCAAGTCATCGGGTGTGTCGATATCGCAGCGCAATCCAGGCCAGGCCCCGGTGAGCTCGATCGCGCCCGAACGTCGATGCAGCGCGGAAGAATCCGGCCCGAATCGGGGGGCCAGCGGGGCGCCGAAGGCAAACAGCGCCGCGGTGCCCGTGCCGAGCCGGTCGGCAACGAAACTGCGCTCGTGGTGTCGAGCCGCGACGATCGCCTCGGCGAGTTCCTGCGTCTGCAATGCCGGTAAATCCCCTTGCAGCACAATGATATTGGACACCGATTCGGCCACCACCTGCTCGGCGGCGGCGATCGCATTGTTCAGCGGGTCGGGGTGGCCGTTCGGCGTGGGATCGGACAGCACCTCGGCGCCGAGTTCGGTTGCCGCGGCCGCCGCGGCGTCGTCGGGCGTGATGACGGTGATGTGTCGCACCGACCCGACTCTTGCGGCGGCGGTCAGGGTGTCAACCAGCATGGCCAGCACGACGTTTTCCCGCGTCGGTGCGGAAAACACCGGTGCGAGCCTGGTCTTGGCGGCGGCCAGTCGCTTGACGGCGACGATCAAGCCGACATCACCGCCGGCGTCGGCTCGGCTGCCGTTCATATAGCCATCCTGCCAGCGTCGAGGTTCATCCCCGGCTTAGGCTCCTGGGCTACGGTTCGATTGCCCAGCTGGCCCCCCTCGCCGCTTCGCGGCTGGGGTGCCCCCACCTCAGATCGCTAGGCGATCTGCATCGTCGCTGGGCTACGGTGGAGCGCCTGCGGTTAGCGCATCGACGGGACGGGGACGAAGCAAACGATGGCCAGCACAACAGCGGTGATGGGGGCCGGCGCATGGGGTACGGCGCTGGCCAAGTTGCTTGCCGACGCTGGCGGCGAGGTCACACTGTGGGCGCGGCGATCCGACCTTGCCGCGGAAATCAACGCCGACCGTCACAACCCCGACTACTTACCCGGCGTCCAGTTGCCGCCGGGCATCCGGGCCACCGGGGATCCGGACGAAGCGCTGAGCGGGGCGTCAACCGTGCTGCTGGCTGTGCCGGCGCAGACGATGCGGACCAACCTCGAACAGTGGAAAAGCCTGTTCACCGGGGGCGCGACCCTGGTCAGCACCGCCAAGGGCATCGAGTTGGACACGCTGATGCGGATGAGCCAGGTCATCGCTGCGGTGACCGGCGTTGACACGTCGCAGGTCGCGGTCATTTCCGGGCCGAACCTGGCGAGCGAGATCGCCGATGAGCAACCCGCTGCCACCGTCATCGCGTCCAGCGATTCCGGCCGCGCGGTTGCCTTGCAGCGGATGCTGAACACCGGATACTTCCGCCCCTACACCAATCCCGACGTGATCGGCACCGAGATCGGCGGCGCGTGCAAGAACGTCATCGCGCTGGCCTGCGGGATGGCAGCCGGGGTGGGCCTGGGTGAAAACACCGCAGCGGCGATCGTCACCCGCGGGCTGGCGGAGATCATGCGATTCGGGATAGCGGTCGGGGCTAAAGGCACAACCCTGGCGGGTCTGGCCGGGGTCGGCGATCTGGTGGCCACCTGCACCTCGCCGCGCTCGCGTAACCGCTCGTTCGGCGAATGTCTGGGCCGGGGCGAGACGATGGAGTCGGCGCGGCAGGCCAGCGGCGGCCATGTCGTCGAAGGGGTGACGTCGTGCGAGTCGGTGCTGGCACTGGCCTCGAGTTACGACGTCGAGATGCCCCTGACCGACGCAGTGCACCGGGTCTGTCACAAGGGGTTGTCGGTGGACCAGGCGGTGGTTCTGCTGTTGGGACGCAGCACCAAACCGGAATGAGCCTGGCTGCGGGTCACACTGCAGCTAACCTCGTGGTAACCAGCACCGCAGCAGCTAGGCGGTAGCCTCTCTAGGTTGTGAGTGCCCGTTTCCCCGCCAAGACGACCGATCGCGCTCGCATCCGCGTCGCCGTTGTGTTCGGCGGACGCAGTAACGAGCACGCCATTTCCTGCGTCTCGGCGGGCAGCATTTTGCGCAACCTCGATCCGGAGCGGTTCGACGTGGTCGCGGTCGGCATCACCCCGGGCGGCGCGTGGGTGCTCACCGACGGAGACCCCGACGCGCTGGCAATCACCAATCGACAGCTGCCGGGAGTGAGCTCCGAATCGGGCACCGAGCTGACTCTGGCCGCAAATCCGCGGCGAGCCGGTGAGTTGGTATCGCTGTCGCCCGGTGGGGCTGGAGTATTGGCGTCCGTCGACGTGGTCTTCCCGGTGTTGCACGGACCTTACGGGGAAGACGGCACCATCCAGGGTCTGCTCGAACTGGCCGGTGTGCCCTACGTCGGCGCCGGGGTGTTGGCCAGCGCGGCGGGGATGGACAAGGAGTTCACCAAGAAGTTGCTAGTCGCCGAAGGGCTTCCGATCGGCGCGTATGCGGTGCTGCGGGCGTCGCAGTCGACACTGGAGCCCGCGCAGCGCGAAAGCCTTGGGCTGCCAGTGTTTGTCAAGCCCGCGCGCGGCGGCTCATCGATCGGCGTCAGCCGGGTGACCAACTGGGAGGAGCTGCCCGCGGCCATTGTCCAGGCGCGCCAGCACGATCCGAAGGTGATTGTCGAAGCCGCCGTTGTCGGCCGTGAATTGGAATGCGGCGTGCTCGAATTCCCTGACGGCACAGTGCAAGCCAGCACCGTCGGAGAGATTCGGGTGGCTGGGGTGCGCGGCCGGGAAGACTCCTTCTACGACTTCGCGACCAAATACCTCGACGACGCCGCCGAACTCGACGTGCCTGCCAAGATCGACGACGACGTAAGCGACGCGGTGCGTGAGTTGGCGATCCGGGCGTTCAACGCAATCGATTGCCAGGGCCTGGCGCGAGTCGATTTTTTTCTCACCGATGACGGGCCAATGATCAACGAGGTCAACACAATGCCCGGATTCACCACAATCTCGATGTACCCGCGGATGTGGGCAGCCAGCGGCGTGGATTATTCGACATTGGTGGCGACCATGGTCGAAACGGCGCTCGCGCGCGGGACGGGTCTTCGCTAGCCCAAAGTGTCAGCCGGCCGGTGATGGGCTGATCGGCACCGCCGGCACGGTGTGGTCGATTAATTCCGATAGCTGTTGGATCGGCGTCGGACCGGAACCCGGCGGCAGGGTGAGCGCCACATAGACCGGTCGGTCGACCGTGTACCAGGTGGTGCGGTCATCTTGGCGCACCTGGAACCACTGCACCCGGTCGACGAGCTGGATCGGCGAGCCGACCACGAAATCGGTCGGACGGTCGAGTCCACACCGCAGCACCACTGGTTCGGTATTGCTTGCCGCCCGCCAGCCGGCGGTGCCCGCAGGCACCGGCTGCGCGATGGGCGCGCGCTGAAAGTCGCCAAGTCGCTGCGGCAATGCTTCCAGCAACGCCCGGCAGGGTGGATCCTGCGCGTGCTGAGCGGGGACAGTCGCGATTACCACCGGTTTCAGCGGCGGGTGACGAGTGCCCGCGATCGCCAGGATGACGCCGATGGCGCCGACCGCCAGCACCAGAGCAGCGATCAGCACCGCCCGCGACGGTCCCTCCGAGTCGGCCATCAGCTCACTTTCTGCTCAACCCCTTCGATCCCGCTTACACTCCCGAAGTCAGCGGACAAGAACCTACCGGAGGTGACGTGGGCAGCGGCGACTCTGATCCCACGCTGGGTGACGTTGGCGAATTCGGCGTGATCGAGGGGCTGATACGGGGCCGGCGCCAGCCGGACGCGGTCGCTCTGGGACCGGGTGACGACGCTGCTGTGCTGTTGGCCGGCGACGGTCGCGTCGTGGTGTCGACGGACATGCTCATCGAAAACCGGCACTTCCGGCTGGACTGGTCGACACCACACGACGTCGGCCGTAAAGCCATCGCGCAGAACGCCGCCGACATCGAGGCGATGGGTGGACGGGCCACCGCATTCGTTGTCGGCTTTGGCGCACCGCGGGAAACGCCAACCGGACAGGTCAGCGCGCTGGCAGAGGGAATGTGGGACGAGGCCGGGCGGATCGGCGCCGGCATCGTCGGCGGAGATCTGGTCAGCAGCCCGCAATGGGTGGTGTCGATGACCGTGCTGGGCGACCTGGCCGGCCGAGCGCCGGTGCTGCGGTCTGGGGCGCGGCCCGGTTCGCGGATCGCCGTCGCTGGCCAGCTCGGACACTCTGCTGCCGGATATGAGTTGTGGCACAACGGTATTGAAGGATTCGACGACTTGCGGCGTCACCATCTCGTTCCGCAACCGCCGTACGGGCAGGGGCGCGCGGCCGCCGACGCGGGTGCTCAGGCGATGATCGACATTTCCGACGGTCTAGTTGGCGACCTGCGGCATCTGGCCCAGGCATCCGGCGTGACCGTCGACCTGAGCACGGAAGCGCTGCGCGCCGATCGTGAAGCACTGCTGGGGGCCGCCGAAGCCGCAGGGGTCGACGCGTGGACATGGGTGCTCGCCGGGGGAGAGGACCATGCCCTGGTCGCAGTGTTTGCCGGCCCAGTTCCCGCGGGGTGGCGGATGATCGGGCGGGTGCTCGACGGGCCGGCGCGGGTCCTTGTCGACGGCGCAACGTGGCACGGATACGCCGGCTGGCAGTCGTTTGGACGTTAGGGTGACCCGGTGTTGTTGGCGAAGGGGCTGGCGTGACCGCCCGGCCGTTGCATGAACTCGTTGACGATGGTTGGGCAACTGCATTGGAGCCGGTCGGCGACCAGGTAGCCAAGATGGGCCAGTTTCTGCGTGAGGAGATCGCAGCAGGCCGAGGCTATCTACCAGCTGGCCCGAATGTGTTGCGGGCCTTCACCTTTCCGTTCGACCAAGTGCGAGTTCTGATTGTCGGCCAGGACCCGTATCCGACACCCGGGCACGCCGTCGGCCTGAGCTTTTCGGTAGCCGCCGGCGTGCGCCCACTGCCCCGAAGTCTTGACAACATCTTCGCCGAATATGCCAAAGACCTCGGCTACCCGATGCCTTCGAGTGGCGACCTCACGCCATGGGCAGAGCGTGGGGTGCTGCTGCTGAACCGGGTACTGACCGTGCGGCCGGGCAACCCGGCGTCTCACCGCGGCAAGGGCTGGGAGGCTGTTACAGAGTGCGCGATTCGTGCTCTGGTGGATCGTCGGCAGCCGATGGTGGCCATTTTGTGGGGCCGCGACGCCTCGACGCTGAAGCCGATGCTGGCGGGCAGTGACTGTGTCTCGATCGAATCGCCGCATCCCTCGCCACTTTCGGCGTCGCGGGGATTCTTCGGCTCACGGCCGTTCAGCCGCGCCAACGAACTGTTGGCTCAGATGGGTGGCGAGCCGATCGACTGGCAACTGCCGTAGCAGGTCTCCTTGCGGGCTGGTGTTGTCATGCGGGTCCGCCGAATCCGGTGGCCGCAGCTTCGCCACACGAGAAGCCTAGGAGGTGCGCAAACCTCGACAAGTCACTATTTCAGCGTCTTCGCGCTGCGCGATCGGCAAACGGACGACGCGAGGAGGTGTCACCCGCTAGCCGCGGGTGACCTTACCGGCCTTGATGCACGACGTGCAGACGTTGATGCGGTGCTTGTTACCGCCGGGGCGGGTGGCAACGCGCAGGCTCTGGATGTTGGGATCCCACCGACGGCTGGTCCGGCGATGGGAGTGCGACACCGACTTACCGAAGCCGGGGCCTTTCCCGCAGATATCGCACACGGCAGCCATACGTGAGACTCCTCAAATCTCTGGGGCCAACGACCTGATGGGTGGCCCGACGACCTGGCCAGAATAGCCGCCGCAGGGCAGAACCGCCAAAACGATCAACACTCGCCGGGTGCCATGTGACCTGTGCTGTCGGCCTCAATAGATAGGCTGGCGCCCACCGATGGCAGCGCGAGGAGGTGGGTTCAGGTGGGGTCGGGGCTGGCTAGGCCGGATCGCCCATTGGACGCGTCCGCACTGCGTGACTGGGCGCACACCGCTGTTAGTGACCTGATCACCCACATCGACGAGATCAATCGGCTGAACGTGTTCCCGGTCGCCGACTCCGACACCGGCATCAACATGCTGTTCACCATGCGCTCGGCGCTGGCTGAGGCCAACACGGAGGCAGGCTCCGGTGACGTCGTTCGGGTGGCCGCCGTCCTGTCGGCAGGCGCGTTGCACGGCGCGCGCGGCAACTCCGGGGTGATTCTGTCGCAGATTCTGCGCGGCATCGCCGACGTCACCGCCGGCGCCGTCGCCGAATCCGGCGGCGAGCTGCACGTCATCGACGCAGCGCTGCTCGGCGCGGCGTTGCGCCACGGCGTGGATCTGGTTATCAGCTCGATGGGCGGCCAGGAGGTCCCCGGGACGATCGTTTCGGTGTTGCGGGCAGCCGCCGGTGCCGTCGAGCAGAGCGCCGAGGAGGGGCTGGCCCGGGCGATCACCGCCGCCGGCGACGCCGCGGTGGTCGCGTTGGAGAAGACGCCGGAGCAGCTCGATGTGCTGGGCGATGCCGGTGTGGTCGACGCCGGTGGGCGGGGTCTGCTGGTCCTGCTCGACGCCTTGCGCTCGACGATCACCGGGCAGGCGCCGAACCGCACGTTGTACGAGCCAGCACCGACACAGCCGCGTCCGCAAGTGGCGGAGCCCGCCGCGCAACCCCCTGCGCCGCAATTCGAGGTGATGTACCTGCTGGGCGGATGCGACACCGAGGGAGCCGACCTGCTGCGCGAACGGCTGGACGAGCTCGGTGAGTCGGTGGCCATCGCGACGTCCGGCGTGGTCGGCGGCTATTCGGTCCATGTCCACACCGACGACGCCGGGGCGGCCGTCGAAGCGGGTCTGGCGTTCGGTGACCCGCGGCGGATCCAGATCTCGGCGCTGACCGGCCCCGCCAGCGGGCTACCGCCGGGCAGCTGGAGCAGGGAGCGCGCGGTGTTGGCGGTCGTCGACGGCGACGGCGCGGCGGAGTTGTTCGCCGGCGAGGGGGCCTGCGTGCTGCGCCCCGGACCGCACGTCGCCGACCCGACGACGGCCATCAGTGCCCAGCAACTGTTGCGCGCCGTGGTGGACACCGAAGCCGCGCAGGTGATGGTGTTGCCCAACGGTTACTTGGCCGCCGAGGAGCTGGTCGCCGGCTGCACCGCGGCCATCGGGTGGGGTATCGATGTGGTGCCGCTGCCGACCGGATCGATGGTGCAGGGGCTGGCCGCGCTCGCCGTACATGAACCCGGCCGGCAAGCCGTCAACGATGGGTACACGATGGCCCGCGCCGCCGGTGCCGCTAAGCATGGGTCGGTGCGCATAGCCACCGAAACGGCGTTGACCTGGGCCGGCACCTGCGAACCCGGCAACGGGCTGGGCATCGCGGGCGACGAGGTGCTGATCGTGGCGCCCGACGTGGCGTTGGCGGCGATCGGGTTGATCGATTTGCTGTTGGCCGCCGGTGGCGAGTTGGTGACGGTGCTGGTGGGCGCCGACATTGATGGGGATGGCGACGGGGCGATAGTGAGCGAAAGGCTGCAAGCCCACATACACGACCGCCACCCGGGTACCGAGCTGATGACCTATCACACTGGGCACCGCGGCGACGCGCTGCTGATCGGGGTCGAGTAGCCATGGTCGCGCTCGGTGACCGCCTGGATTACATCGTTGGCGCCAAAGCCGCGAACCCGCTCGACGAGGTGTTCGGTATCCGCACCGTCGACGACCTGCTCCGCCACTACCCACGCAGCTACGTCGAGGGCGCAAGCGTGCGCGGCGCCGGCGACGAGCGGCCGGCCGCAGGTGAGCACATCACGCTTGTCGACGAGATCACCGGTGTGGTTGAGCGGCCGATCAGAAATCGTCCGAGGGACAAGATATTGCTCGTCACCCTCGGCTCCGGGCGCAGCAAGGTCACCGCCACGTTCTTCAACCCTCGCTACCTGAAGAAGGGATTGACCAAAGGCACCAAGGTGATGCTCTCCGGAGAGGTCGGGTTCTTCCGGGGCGCAATGCAATTGACGCACCCGGCATTCCTTATCCTGGACTCCGCGGACGGCAGGAACCGCGGGAGCCGGTCGCTGCGCAACATCGCCGACGCGTCACAGGCTGTCAGTGGCGAGGTGTTGCAAGAGGCGTTCGAACGTCGCTTCTACCCGATCTATCCGGCCAGTACCAAACTGCAGAGCTGGGACATCTTCAACTGTGTTCGCCAGGTGCTCGAGGTCCTCGACCCGGTGGCCGACCCGTTGCCCAAAGCGTTTTGTGCTGAGCACAATCTGGTCTCCGAAGATGAGGCGCTGCGTGCCATCCATTTGGCCGAAGATGCGGCCGAGCGGCGACGTGCCCGTGAACGTTTGGCCTTCGACGAGGCTGTCGGGCTGCAGTGGGCGCTGGTGAGTCGCCGCCATGGCGAGCTTTCCCAGTCCGGGCCGGCGGCGCCATCGCGTTCGGATGGACTGAAGCAAGAACTACTGCAGCGCTTGCCATTCGAACTGACCGCCGGCCAGCGTGAGGTGCTGGAGGTGCTTTCTGCTGAAATCGCTTCCATCCGCCCGATGAACAGGCTGCTGCAAGGTGAGGTGGGGTCGGGCAAGACGATCGTCGCGGTGCTGGCGATGTTGCAGATGGTCGACGCTGGCTACCAGTGCGCGCTGTTGGCTCCAACGGAAGTCCTTGCCGCACAACATCTCCTGTCGATCAACTCGGCGCTTGGGCCGCTGGCGATGGCCGGCCAGCTCGGCGGTGCCGACAGCGCCACCCGAGTGGCGCTACTCACCGGCTCGATGTCAGCGGCTCAGAAGAAACAAGTTCGCGGCGAGATCACCAGCGGTCAGGTCGGCATCGTCGTGGGCACCCATGCGCTGCTGCAAGACGCGGTCGAGTTCCACCAGCTGGGCATGGTGGTCGTCGACGAGCAGCACCGGTTCGGTGTCGAGCAGCGAGATCAGTTGCGGGCCAAGGCGCCTGCCGGGATCACACCGCACCTGCTGGTGATGACCGCGACGCCGATACCGCGGACGGTAGCGCTCACCGTCTACGGCGACCTGGAGACGTCGACGCTGCGCGAGCTTCCCCGCGGCCGGCAGCCGATCACTACGACCACCGTCTTCATCAAGGACAAGCCGGCATGGTTGGACCGGGCCTGGCGGCGCATCATCGAGGAGGTCGCCGAGGGGCGCCAGGCCTATGTGGTGGCGCCGCGGATCGACGAGACCGATAGCAGCGGCCAGGCCGAGCAAGATGGAAGGCCTTCGGCGACAGCCGAAGAGCTGTTCGCCCGTCTGCGCAGCGACCAGTTGGCCGGTCTGCGGCTGGGACTCATGCATGGGCGGCTGCCCGCCGAGGAGAAGGACGCCGCGATGACGGCGTTTCGCGCCGGCGACATCGACGTGTTGGTGTGCACCACCGTCATTGAAGTCGGCGTCGACGTCCCGAACGCGACCGTGATGCTGGTGATGGATGCCGACTGGTTCGGTATCAGCCAATTGCATCAGTTGCGCGGCCGCATTGGTCGGGGCTCGCACGCCAGCCTATGCCTGCTGGCGAGCTCGGTGGCGCCGGATTCCCGGGCAGGCCGGCGATTGAACGCCGTCGCCGGGACCCTGGACGGGTTCGCTCTGGCCGACCTAGATCTCAAGGAGCGCCGGGAAGGAGATGTGCTGGGCCGCAGCCAGTCCGGGCGTGCGATCACGCTGCAACTGCTGTCGCTGATCGACCACCAACACATCATCGAAGCGGCCCGGGAGTTCTGCGAGCAGATCTACGACGAGGAGACCGCGCATCCCGGATTGGCGCTCCTGGCAGCGCCCTTCACCGGTACTGAACGTATTGCCTACCTGGACAAATCATGACCCGCAAGACTCTGTTGTGGCTGTCGGCGATTGCGGTGCTCGCGGTGCTGGTCGCCTACCAGGTGGCGGTGACGTCAGCGGGGGAGCGCGCCCGGGAGTTCGCGGCGCGAGCCGACGTTCCGACCGTGCAGCCCGGTGTCGACGAGCTGGGCGGAATCACGTTGGTGCCGGCCAGGATCCATCGCTACGACTATCGTCGTGCGGCGTACGGCGACGCCTGGACCGACGACAACGACGCGCCCGGCGGGCACAACGGGTGCGACACCCGCGACGACATTCTCAACCGCGACCTTGTCGACAAGACGTATGTGTGGATCAAACGCTGCCCGAACGCCGTCGAAACCGGCACCCTGCACGATCCGTACACCAACGCCACCATCAACTTTCATCGCGGCGCCGGCGTCGGGGCGTCGGTAGAAATCGACCACATCGTGCCGCTGGCGCTGGCTTGGGACATGGGGGCCTACGACTGGCCGGTCGCCGAGCGGGTGCGCTTCGCCAACGATCCCGCCAACCTGCTGGCGGTGTCCGGTAAGGCAAACGAGGACAAAGGCGATTCCCAGCCGGCGCTATGGATGCCACCCAACAACGCGTTTTGGTGCCAATACGCCATGCAATACATCGCGGTGTCGCGCGGTTACGCGCTTCCCATCGACCAGGCTTCGGCCGATGCGCTGCGTCAAGCCACGGCTACCTGCCCGGCCGGACAGCCGGGCTAGATGCCCGTGTAGGTCAGCGGATCCTCGCGCACCCGGGTGCCGTCATTGAGACCGTTGAGCGCGTCCATGTGCTCGGCGGCCAACTCGAAATCGAAGACGTCGATGTTGTTGGCGATGCGCTCGGGCTTGGCCGACCGCGGAATCACCACATTGCCCAGCTGCAGGCTCCACCGGATCAGCACCTGCGCCGGGGTGCGGCTGTATTCGGCGGCAATCGACGTCACCGTCGGGTTATCCAGCACCCTGCCGACCGCCAGCGGGCTGTAAGCCTCGGTGACGATGTTGTGCGCGGCGTTGGCCGCGCGCAGCTCGGCCTGGTTGAGCAGCGGGTGCAGCTCGATCTGGTTGACCGCAGGGGTGACGAAGGTCAGATCGATAACCATCGACAAGTGTTCCTCGGTGAAGTTGCACACCCCGATCGAGCGGACCAATCCGTCGCCGCGTGACTGAATCAGGCCGCCGAAGCTGTCCACGTACTTGCCCAACTGCGGTGCCGGCCAATGGATCAGGTAGAGGTCGATGTAGTCGAGGCCGAGCCGCTCCAGGCTGGCCTTGCAGGCCGCCTGGGTAGAGGTGATGCCCTGATCGGCATTGGCCAGCTTGGTGGTGACGAACAGCTCCGCGCGGGGGATGCCGGAAGCCGCGATAGCGCGGCCGACCGCGGCTTCGTTGCCGTAAACCGCGGCGGTATCGATCAGCCGATACCCGATCTCCAGTGCCGCCGAGACCGCGCGCTCGGTCTCGTCGTCGGACAATTCGGCAACGCCGAGGCCAAGCGCCGGCATCGTGTTCTCGTCATTGAGCGCTACATTGGGGACCGAGGCGCCCGACTCGCCGGTCAATGTCATTCACCTGCCTGTGAAGTCGAAGGTTCGTGGATCAGGACCGAGCCGGTTGCCATCGTCGAGCGAAGAGATTGACGCCATGTCGTTGCTGCTGAGTTCGAAATCGAACACGTCAAAGTTGCTCGCAATCCGCTTAGGGTTCACCGACTTGGGGATCACGATATTACCCAGCTGAATATGCCACCGAATCAACACCTGGGCCGGTGTTCGGCCGCAGCTTTCGGCGATCCCGGTAATCGTCGGATGGGTCAGCAACGATCCTTGCCCGAGCGGTCCCCACGCCTCGGTCGCGATGCCCAGGCGGGCGTGCACCTCCCGTAACTCGGTTTGCGGCAGACGCGGATGCAGCTCGACCTGGTTGACGACCGGAACGATCCCGGTGGCATCGATGAGGACACTTAGGTGCTCGGGTTCGAAATTGCTGACCCCGATGGACCGGATCCGGCCCTGGTCGCGCAAATGAGCGAAGGCCTTGAAGGTGTCGACATATTTGTTGCGCTGGGGCATCGGCCAATGCACCAGGTACAAGTCCAGATAATCGATCCCCAGCCGATTCATGCTGGCCTCGAATGCCGTCAGCGTGCTGTCGTAGCCTTGGTCGGCGTTCCACAATTTGGTAACCAAGTAGAGTTCGTCTCTGGGCACGCCGGACTCGGCGACCGCGCGGCCGGTTTCGCGTTCGTTGCCGTACATTGCCGCGGTGTCGATATGGCGGTAACCGGCGCCTAGCGCGGTGCCCACCGCCTGCTCGGTGTCCGCGGGCGGAATCTTGAATACGCCGAACCCGACGGCGGGAATGCAATTTCCGTCGTTCAGTGGGACCGAGGGACGCAAGGGACTAGCCATGACACGAAGTCTGCCAGGCGCGTCGGATCTGCAGCTCAGAGTGCTACGGTCGTCTAGCGGTTGGAGCGGTCGGTTGCAGAGCGTTGCCACCAACGTCGGTTTCAAGGTGATTCCCTGGGTACCGACCCCCGCCGCGCGGCTGCTGGCCGGGGGCCGCTCGGTCACGATCGACGGCAACACGCTAGATCCCACGTTGCAGCTCATGCTGTCCGGGCAGCGAGCTGTCGGCATCAACGGCTTGGTCGTCGACGAGGACCCAGCGGCCTCCCGGGCCCAGGCGCGTGAGATGGCGCTGGCCTTCGCGGGTCCGCAGGTTCACGTTGGGGTTAGCGACCTGTCGATACCCGGACCTGCCGGCGAAATCCCGGCTCGGCACTACCGTCCGGCGACCTCCGAGCCGGCGCCGTTGCTGGTCTTCTACCACGGCGGCGGCTGGACGATCGGCGACCTGGACACCCATGATGCGCTGTGCCGCTTGACCTGCCGCGACGCCGACGTCCACGTACTGTCGATCGATTACCGGCTAGCCCCTGAGCACCCGGCACCGGCCGCCGTCGACGACGCCTATGCGGCGTTTCGATGGGCCCACGAACATGCCGGCGATCTTGGGGCGATCCCCGGCAAGGTCGCCGTCGGCGGCGACAGCGCCGGCGGCAACCTAGCGGCTGTGGTGTCCCAGCTGGTACGCGACGATGGTGGCCCCGTGCCGGTGCTGCAGTGGCTCATCTACCCGCGGACCGACTTGACCGCGCAGACCCGGTCCCATTCCTTATTTGCCGACGGTTTCGTGCTGACCAAGCACGACATCGAGTGGTTCGAGGCGCACTACTTGGGTGGTTCGGGCGTCGAGCCGACGGACCCGCGGGTGTCACCGCTGCTGGCCGAGGGTTTGTCGGGGCTTCCGCCCGCGCTGATTGCGATCGCGGGCTTCGACCCGCTGCGGGACGAGGGCGAGCAGTACGCCGCCGCGCTGCAAGCTGCCGGTACTGCCGTCGATTTACGCTCCATGGGGTCGCTGACCCATGCCTTCGCCAACTTGTTCCAGCTCGGCGGCGGCAGTGCCGTCGCCACCACCGAGTTGATTTCGGCGTTGCGGGCTCACCTCAGCCGCGTCTGACCTGGCGATAGCGACGCCGGTACGCTTAGACGCTATCGCCGGCCGCGCCGCGGCCGGACCAACCGACTACGACTCGACGGAGGGTGAGCGAGCCCATGGGCGCCAAAGCCGCCAAACCGAAACGGCCAGCCAGCTACGACCTGAAGGCCGCCGGGCGCCGACGCGACCTGCTGGTCAGGATCGGGCTCACCGCGATCGTGATGCTGTTCGCCGTCGTCTTGGTCGGCTACATCGTGATCTCGCATAACAAGAAAACTTCTTCCGGTGCCGGGCGGGCGGTACGGGTGACGTCGAGCAAGCTGATCACCCAAGACGGCAAACCCAAGGCGGACGTGGCGTTCTACGAGGACTTCCTCTGCCCGGCCTGCGGGAACTTCGAGCGCGCGTTCGGACCGACGGTGTCCAAGCTGATCGACAGCGGCGCCATCGCTGCCGACTACTACATGGTGGGGCTGCTCAGCAGACCGCAGAACGATGATTACTCGTCACGAGCCGGCAATGCGGCCTATTGCGTCGCCGATGAGTCGATCGACGCCTTCCGGCGTTTCCACAACGAGCTGTACAGCCAGAGCATCCAACCCTCCGAGACCGGCACCTCGTTCCCCGACAACGCCAAATTGATCGAGTTTGCTCGGGTGGCCGGCGTGGTGGGCAAGGTTCCGGACTGCGTCAACAGCGGCAAGTACATCCCGATGGTCGACGGCTTGGTCAAGGCTGCCGGCGTCCACGGCACCCCGACGATCCGCATCAACGGCCAGGACTACCAGTGGTCGACGCCTCAGGCACTGGTGGACAAGATCAAAGAGATCGTCGGGGATGTCCCCGGCCTCGACACGGCGGCGACCCCACCGGCGTCGTGACCGTCGAGGTGTCAGCGCAAGCTGGCGAGCCGGCGCAGGATTCGGCTTCGTCGTCGCGGCAGACAGTGCCGGTGCCGCTGGCCAGCGCATGGTGGGTGCTGATCGCCGGGGTGATCGGGCTGATCGCGTCGTTCACGCTGACGGTGGAGAAGATCGAGATCCTGCGCAACCCGTCGTACGTGCCGTCGTGCAACATCAACCCGATCGTGTCGTGCGGTTCGGTGATGACAACGCCACAAGCATCGGTGCTGGGCTTTCCGAATTCGCTCATCGGTATCGCCGCGTTCAGCGTCATCACGGTTACCGGCGTCTTGGCTGTGGCGAAAGTGCCGCTACCGCAGTGGTATTGGGTTGGAATAGCCGTCGGGACCCTGGCCGGCGCCGGGTTCGTGCACTGGCTGATCTTCCAAAGTCTTTACCAGATCGGGGCATTGTGCCCGTACTGCATGGTGGTGTGGGTGGCCACCATCTCGCTGTTGGTGGTGGTCGCCTCGATCGCGTTCCGACCGGCGGGTGAAAGCCAGAAAAGCGTAGTAACGCGTGAGCTCTACCGGTGGCGTTGGTCGATCGCCGCGCTCTGGTTCACCGCGGTCTTTCTGCTGATTTTGGCCCGGTTCTGGGACTACTGGTCGACGCTTCTATAAACAGCCGAGGTAGGGGACGCGCGTGATCTCGAAAGTGTTGGTGGCCAATCGCGGCGAGATCGCTATCCGCGCGTTTCGCGCGGCTTACGAGCTCGGCGTCGGCACCGTCGCCGTCTATCCGTACGAAGACCGAAATTCGGTGCACCGCCTCAAGGCCGACGAGTCCTATCAGATCGGCGACATCGGCCACCCGGTGCGAGCGTACCTGTCGGTCGACGAGATCGTGGACACGGCACGACGTTCCGGCGCCGACGCGGTATACCCCGGATACGGATTCTTATCGGAGAACCCCGAGCTGGCGGCCGCCTGCGCGGAGGCGGGTATCACATTCGTCGGGCCTAGCGCGGAAGTGCTTGAGCTGACCGGCAATAAGTCTCGTGCAATCGCGGCCGCGCGCGAAGCCGGCCTGCCCGTACTCACCTCGTCGGCGCCGTCAGCATCCGTCGATGAGCTGATGTCGGCTGCCTCGGATATGCAATTCCCGTTGTTCGTCAAGGCGGTCGCCGGGGGCGGGGGCCGCGGAATGCGGCGTGTCACCGATCCCGCCGCGCTGCCCGAGGCCATCGAAGCCGCCAGCCGAGAAGCCGAATCGGCATTCGGGGATTCGACGGTCTACCTCGAGCAGGCGGTGATCAACCCGCGCCACATCGAGGTTCAGATCCTGGCCGACACACACGGCAACGTGATCCATCTCTACGAGCGGGACTGCAGTGTGCAGCGGCGCCACCAGAAAGTCGTCGAGTTGGCGCCAGCTCCGAATCTCCCCGAGGAGCTTCGCGCCAAAATCTGCTCCGACGCAGTGGATTTCGCCCGCCACATCGGCTACAGCTGCGCGGGCACGGTGGAATTCCTGCTGGACGAGCGCGGGCATCACGTCTTCATCGAGATGAATCCACGGATCCAGGTTGAGCACACGGTTACCGAGGAGATCACCGACGTTGATCTGGTCTCCAGCCAGCTGCGCATCGCTTCCGGTGAGACGCTCGACGATTTGGGTCTGCGGCAGGAGACGGTCCGGCCGCATGGTGCGGCGCTGCAGTGCCGCATCACCACCGAAGACCCGGCCAACGGGTTCCGGCCCGACACCGGCCGGATCAGTGCCTACCGCAGTCCGGGCGGGGCGGGCATCCGGCTGGACGGCGGCACGAATCTGGGCGCGGAAATCAGCGCGCACTTCGATTCCATGCTGGTCAAGCTGACCTGCCGGGGCCGCGACTTCCACACCGCTGTGTCCAGGGCACGACGGGCGATTGCGGAGTTCCGCATCCGCGGTGTGTCGACGAATATCCCGTTCCTGCAAGCGGTCCTGGACGACCCGGATTTCCAGGCCGGCCGCATCACCACCTCGTTCATCGATGAGCGCCCGCAACTGCTCACGGCGCGATCGTCGGCCGACCGCGGCACCAAGATCCTTAACTACCTGGCCGACGTAACCGTCAACAAACCACACGGCTCGCGACCTTCGACGGTGTATCCGCACGACAAGCTGCCCGACGTCGATCTGGAAGCCGCGCCACCGCCGGGCTCGAAGCAACGGCTGGTCGAGTTGGGGCCGGAGGGTTTCGCGCGCTGGCTCAGAGAGTCGCCAGCGGTAGGCGTCACCGACACCACGTTCCGCGACGCCCACCAGTCGCTGCTTGCCACCCGGGTGCGCACCAGCGGCCTGGTGATGGTCGCCCCCTACCTCGCCCGCACCATGCCGCAACTGCTTTCGGTGGAGTGCTGGGGAGGCGCGACTTACGATGTCGCGCTGCGCTTCCTCAAGGAGGACCCCTGGGAGCGGCTGGCCGAGCTGCGTGAAGCGATGCCCAACATCTGCCTGCAGATGCTGCTGCGCGGCCGCAATACCGTTGGCTACACGCCGTATCCGGAGCTGGTCACGTCGGCGTTCGTTGAGGAGGCTACCGCCACCGGTATCGACATCTTCCGGATCTTCGACGCGCTGAACAACCTCGAGTCGATGCGCCCGGCGATCGACGCGGTGCGCGAAACGGGTTCTGCGATAGCTGAAGTCGCGATGTGCTACACCGGTGATCTGTCCGACCCGGGTGAGCAGCTGTACACGCTCGATTACTACCTGAAGCTTGCCGAGCAGATCGTGGACGCCGGGGCCCACGTGCTGGCCATCAAGGACATGGCCGGACTGCTGCGGCCACAGGCGGCGCAAAAACTGGTCAGTGCGCTGCGCAGCCGCTTCGACCTGCCGGTCCACTTCCACACCCACGACACACCCGGCGGCCAGCTGGCCAGCTATGTGGCGGCGTGGCATGCGGGCGCCGACGCCGTCGACGGTGCCGCCGCGCCGATGGCGGGAACCACCAGCCAACCCGCGCTGAGCTCGATCGTCGCCGCCGCCGTG
Source organism: Mycobacterium sp. (assembly GCF_049280035.1). Taxonomy (GTDB): domain Bacteria; phylum Actinomycetota; class Actinomycetes; order Mycobacteriales; family Mycobacteriaceae; genus Mycobacterium. Next base: position 20,716 of record NZ_JBAPPI010000274.1, read on the forward strand.
CACACCGAGCGCGACACCGGTTTGTCGCTGTCGGCGGTCTGCGCGCTGGAGCCGTACTGGGAGGCGATGCGAAAGGTATACGCGCCCTTCGAATCTGGGTTGCCAGGGCCAACGGGGCGGGTGTATCACCACGAGATTCCAGGTGGCCAACTGTCGAATTTGCGCCAGCAGGCCATAGCGCTGGGTTTGGGGGACCGGTTCGAGGAGGTCGAAGAGGCCTACGCCGGCGCCGATCGGGTGCTGGGCAGGCTGATCAAAGTCACACCCTCGTCGAAGGTGGTCGGCGATTTGGCGCTGGCGTTGGTCGGTGCCGGGGTGAGCGCAGACGAATTCGCCTCAGATCCAGGTCGATTCGACATCCCTGAATCAGTGTTGGGGTTTCTGCGTGGAGAATTGGGTGACCCGGCAGGTGGATGGCCCGAACCGCTGCGCACCAAGGCCCTGGCCGGCCGCGGCCCGGCCAGGCCCGTCGAGCAATTGACGGCGGACGACGAGGCCACGCTCGCGCTGCTTGGCACGAAACGGCAAGCCACCCTCAACCGACTGCTCTTCCCCGGGCCGACAAAGGAATTCGAGGTTCATCGGGAGAGCTATGGCGACACGTCGCGGCTGTCGGCCAACCAATTCTTTTACGGCTTGCGCCAAGGCGAAGAACACCGGGTGCAACTGGAACCCGGCGTGGAGCTGCTGATCGGTTTGGAAGCCATCTCCGAGCCCGACGAACGCGGGATGCGCACCGTGATGTGCATCATCAACGGTCAACTGCGGCCGGTGGAGGTTCGTGACCGCAGTATCGCCAGCACGATGCCTACCGCGGAGAAGGCTGACCGGGCCAATCCCAATCACGTCGCGGCACCCTTCGCCGGGGTGGTCACTGTCGGCGTCTCCGTCGGCGACCGGGTGAACGCCGGCCAAACCATCGCCACCATCGAGGCCATGAAGATGGAGGCGCCGATCACCGCGCCCGCCGATGCCACGGTGGAACGGGTGGCGGTATCCGCTACCGCCCAGGTGGAGGGCGGGGACTTGCTGGTGGTGCTCACCTGACCGCGCCGGCGACGAACAGGTGAGCGGCGATGAGGTGGGGGCACGCCCCCTCGCCGCTGCGCGGCTGGGGGGACCCCCACCCGCTTGCGGGGGACAGCGGCGCTTATGACCCGGATCATCGGCGGCGTCGCCGGGGGGCGGCGCATCGCGGTACCGCCACGGGGAACCCGGCCGACCACCGATCGGGTCCGGGAATCGCTGTTCAACATCGTGGCCGCCCGGCGGGACCTCGATGGTATGTCCGTCCTGGATCTTTATGCCGGGTCAGGTGCGCTGGGCCTGGAGGCGCTGTCGCGCGGTGCGACGTCGGTGCTGTTTGTGGAGTCGGACCACCGGGCGGCGGCAGTCCTCGCGCGCAACATCGCGACGCTTGGCTTGCCCGGCGCGACGCTGCGTCGCGGGCTGGTGGATGCGGTGCTGGCAGCCGGGGCCGCAGCGCCGGTCGACCTGGTCTTGGCCGACCCGCCCTACGACGTCGAGACCGCCGATATTCACACCGCTTTGGCCGCGCTGACTACCCACGGCTGGACGCAGGAAGGAACGCTCGCCGTCGTTGAGCGCGCCGCCACCAGCCAGCCGCTGAGCTGGCCGGCCGGTTGGCAGCCATGGCCGCAGCGGGTTTACGGCGACACCCGTCTGGAGCTGGCCGAACGGCTCTAGGTCACGGTGTACCGTCATCGCACATGAGCGCCGCTTTCCCCGGCAAGCGGGTGGGGGTCCCCCCAGCCGCGCAGCGGCGAGGGGGCGTGCCCCCACCTCATCGCCGCTCACCT
>NZ_JBAPPI010000275.1:0-8714 GCF_049280035.1 Mycobacterium sp.
GGTCCATGATCTCCTGAACCAGCGCAACGAGTTTGACGCGCGCCTCGTCGCGGCGCTGGAAGCTTTCGATCGGCAGGTAGGCGTCGACGTAACACAACGGGTCGGTACCGCGCTCCAACTCGTGGTAATAATGCGCGAACCGGGAGTCCAACTGGTTGCGGAACTTCAGCCCGATCAGGCAGGCGGTCGAGGTGTAGATGGTCAACTCGGCGAAGAAGTCGAGTAGGTCGATCTCACCCTCGTCGCCCCAGTTGGCGATCATCCGCTTGACTTCGCCCTCGATAGTGACCGCGTGGCCCTTCATCTGCTCACCGCGCAGCGCCGAGTTGTGCAGCATCTCCTTGCGGCGCTCGGGACTGGCGTCGAAGACCACGCCCTTGCCGAAGATCGGCGTCATGAACGGATACGCCTCGGCCTGGTCGAGATCCTCGTCGGCAGAACGGAAGAAGAACTCGTTGGCGCCTGCGCCGGATAGCAGGATGACGTGTTTGTCTGCCAGCTGGAACCAGCCCACGTCGCCGCATTCGTCGCGGGTGCGCTGCATCAGGCCGATCGGATCGGTCCGGAACTCCTCGAGATGACCGTGCTCTTCTTCGCCGCCGGAAACCCGGGGCACGATGGCGGTTGTCATGACGGCGATCCCTCTTCTCCGAGTGCGAGCTTCTGGCGATCTTTGTTGTCGGTCAGCGGGGCTTCCGGCTGAATTTCCATGTTGACCACGAAACCGCCCCTTGGTGTTTCGGCGACGAACGCAATTGCCCGGGCGAGATCGCTGGCCCGCAGGAAGTAGTCGTGGCGGGCCTGACCCCACTTGGCCCAGTCCTCCAGCGCCGGGCCGATCGACTCGGCGGGCAGACTCCAGCCCATCGCGGTCTTCGTCGGGCCGGGGTGCACGATCGATGCGCGCACGCCGGTGCCCTCGAGCTCCATCTGCAGGTTCGTCACCATGGCTACCAGCGCGGCCTTCGCGGCGCCGTAGGCGCCCATGTGCGGGCGTTGCCGCAGCGCGACGTCGGAGCCCACGAAGATCAGGTCGCCGCGTTGACGTTCGACCATGCCCGGAAGCACCGCGGTGGCCAACCGGTTGGCCCCGATCAGGTGGATCTGGATCTGCGATTCGAAAGTGGCGGTGTCGATTTCGTGTAGTCGCCCGAAATAGGTGTCGCCGGCGCCGGTGACCAGAACCTCGATGTCGCCCAGCTGCTCGGTGGCCTGGTGCACGAATCCTTTGACCGACTCGGCGTCGGTGACGTCGAGCGGCAGCGCGATCGCCTCGCCGCCGTCGGCGCGGATCTTCTCGACAATCTCCTGACACTTCTCGACGCGCCGCGCGCCCAACGCCACCGGGAATCCATGAGCGCCCATCTCGACGGCGGTGGCCGCTCCGATACCCGACGATGCGCCGGCAACAATCGCTGGCCTGCGGGCCGGATGTGGTTCGAAGCGTGGCATTTACCGGACCTCCACGGCCATGGGTAGGTGGGCGAACCCGCGGACATTGCTGGAATGGACGCGGACGGCGTTGGCCTCGTCAACCCGATATCCGCGGATTCGCTTGAATAGTTCGGTGAGCGCTACCCGGGCCTCCATCCTGGCCAGGTGAGCGCCCAGGCAGAAGTGCGCGCCGCTCCCGAAACTCAGTAATTTGGAACCGATGTCGCGCCCGATCACATAGTCGTCGGGATGGTCGAACGCCCGCTCGTCGCGGTGTGCCGAACCGGGCAGCAGCAGGAGAACGTCGCCCTCGGGAATCGTGGTGCCGTAGAGGGTGAGCTCGCCGGAGACGGTGCGGGCCAGGATCTGGCTGGACGTGTCGTAGCGCAGGGTCTCCTCGACCCATTGCGGCACCAGCGACAGGTCCTGATAGACCGGGGTCAGCTGATCAGGGTTCTTATGACCCCAAAAAGCGGCATTGGCAAGGAGTTTGGTCGTGGTCTCGTTGCCCGCGATCACCATCAGGAACATGAAGCCGAGAATTTCCTCGTCGGTGAGCCGGTCACCGTCGATTTCGGCCTCCAGCAACGCTGACGTGAGGTCGTCGGTCGGCTTCTTGCGGCGCTCGGCGATCATCTGTTGGTAGTAGACGATGAGGTTGATCGACGCCTCGATCGCCGAAGCCGGCACGTCGTTGACCCCGTCGTCGCGATGCATCACACCGTCGGCCATGGCGCGGATCCGGTCGCGGTCGGGTTCCGGCACACCCATCAGTTCGGAGATGACGTCCATCGGTAGCTTGCCGGCGAATTCCGCGACGTAGTCGACGGCTACGCCAGAACTCGCGTTCTCCAGCATGGTGTCGAGGTGTTGCACGGCGAGCTCGGTGACGCGAGGCTCAAGCTCCCGGATCCGTCTCGGGGTGAAGCCCTTCGATACCAGCGTGCGCAGTCGCAGATGGGCGGGATCGTCCATCGCCAAAAACGACATCGTCTTCGATGCGTGCGGTCCGCGCGACACCGGGTCAAGCGAGACGCCATCGCGGTTGGACAGCGTGGTGCTGTTGCGAAATCCCTGGTGTACGTCGCGGTGTCGCGAAAACGCCCAGAAGCCGAGTTCTTCGTTGTGGTAGAGCGGGGCCTCGTCGCGCAGCCGCCGGTAATACGGATACGGATCCTCGTGGAAGTCGTAGTCGTATGGGTCGAGGAGCGGCTTGTCGATCTGAAGGGTCATCGGTCTTCCCCGGTTTTCAGAATGAGACCGACCGCGTAGCCAAGATGGTCGGCGATCTGGTGATAGGTGTAGGCCCCACTGGCGGCGTTGACCAGCGCGCCAAAGAACGTCATCTCGAGTACGGACACAGTGCGGGTATCGGCTTCCGGCCCAATGGCCGAAGTGATGCGGCGGTGGATTTCGGCGCCGATCCGGTCGCGCGCGGACCGTACCGCCGGGTCTCCGCCGCCACTGAGCAATGCCGTCGTGCACGCCGCGGCAACCTCTGGTTCGTCGGCGACCACCAGCGCCAGGTGACGCAAGGCCTTGTCCACCCGGATCGGCATGGGCACGTTGACGTCAGTGAAGTAGGGGACCTGTCGCACCAGATCCAGGTAGACCTCGGCGATCAGGTGGTTTTTCGACGAGAAGTAGGTGTAGGCGGTCGCTGGGGCGACCTTGGCGCGAGCAGCAACGGCGCGAACCGTGAGGTCGGTATAGGAACTCTCCCGCAGCACCTCGACGCCTGCGGCCAGCACCTTGCGGAACGTCTCTTCCTGGCGACGGTTGCGCGGCACTTCCCGGGCCGGGCTGCCGGCGGCGGGAGTTACCGCGACTATGGAATCGCTGGACACATGTCTAAGTTATCCGATACCTGCGAAGCGAAGCAAGACCAGTCGGTAAAGTACCTGAATAATTGGGTTCCATCCGCTTCCTTGGCAGACCCACTCTTGCACTTGGATGGACCAGGCGACTATGGTTCGTCTGAACTATTCCGGACAAGTGTCCACCGTTACGAGGCGCGGAGGCAAAGATGGCACTGCTGGCCGACGGCGTAAGCGCTCTGCTCATCGACGGCAAGCTGACCAGCGGCGGCGGGGGCACTTTTGCCACGATCAACCCGGCCACCGAGGAAGTCCTGGGTGCCGCGGCCGACGCCGACGCCGAGGACATGGGCCGCGCCATCGAGGCGGCGCGACGGGCGTTCGACGAGACGGACTGGTCACGTAATACCGAGCTGCGGGTGCGGTGCGTGCGCCAGCTCCGCGATGCCATGCAGCAGCACCTCGAAGAGCTACGGGACTTGACCATCGCCGAAGTCGGCGCGACGCGGATGCTCACCGCAATAGCTCATCTCGAAGTCCCGGTCAACGATCTGGCTTTCGCGGCAGATACGGCCGAATCGTACGAATACAACCAAGATCTCGGCGAGGCCTCGCCGATGGGCATCCCTACCCGGCGCACGATCGTCCGGGAGGCCGTCGGCGTCGTCGGCGCCATCACCCCGTGGAACTTTCCGCATCAGATCAATCTCGCCAAGATTGGGCCTGCGCTGGCCGCGGGCAACACCGTGGTGTTGAAGCCCGCCCCCGACACACCCTGGTGCGCTGCGGTGCTGGGGGAGCTCATCACCGAGCACACCGACTTTCCAGCCGGCGTGATCAACATTGTCACCTCGAGCGATCATGGCGTAGGTGCGTTGTTGGCCAAAGACCCTCGGGTGGACATGGTGTCGTTCACCGGGTCGACAGCCACCGGCTGCAGCGTGATGGCCGACGGGGCCGCGACCATCAAGAAGGTCTTCCTCGAGTTGGGCGGCAAGTCGGCGTTCATCGTGCTTGACGACGCCGATCTGGCCGGTGCGGTTGGCGTGGCGGGATTCTCGGTGTGCATGCACGCCGGGCAGGGATGCGCGATCACGACCCGGCTGGTGGTGCCACGGGTGCGGTATGACGAGGCCGTTTCTATTGCGGCCGCAACAGTGGGCGGGATCAAGGCCGGCGACCCGACCGACCCCGGAACCATTTGCGGGCCACTGATTTCGGCCCGACAGCGCGATCGGGTGCAGGGCTACCTCGACTCAGCGATCGCTGAGGGCGGGACGTTCGCGTGCGGAGGAGGCCGGCCGGCCGACCGTGACGTCGGTTTCTTCATCGAGCCCACCGTGATCGCGGGGCTGGGCAACGACGCCCGCTGCGCCCGCGAGGAAATCTTCGGCCCGGTTCTGACGGTGATTCCCCATGACGGCGACGATGACGCTGTTCGCATTGCCAACGACTCGCTGTACGGCTTGTCTGGCACCGTATTTGGCACTGACCCTGATAGAGCGGCGCGGATTGCCGCGCGGGTCCGGGCGGGCACGATCAATGTCAACGGCGGCGTCTGGTACTCAGCCGACGCGCCATTCGGCGGTTACAAGCAGTCCGGGAACGGCCGCGAGATGGGTCTGGCCGGTTTCGAGGAGTACTTGGAAACCAAAACTATTGCGGTTGCTGTCTGACGTGCCGAGTGTGGGCTAATGACACGCCCTGGGCCAAAAACCGTGTCATAAATCCACACTCGACGGAAAGGGAAACATGCGGTTCGACAACAAGGTCGCCATCGTCACTGGATCGGGTGGTGGTATCGGCCAGGCGTACGCGGAGGCGCTGGCCCGCGAGGGTGCGGCAGTCGTCGTGGCCGACATCAATGCAGAGGCAGCCGAAGGGGTAGCCAAGCAGATCAGCGCCGACGGCGGCACAGCCATCAGCATTCCGGTCGACGTGTCCGACCCCGCCTCCGCCAAGGCCATGGCCGACCGCACACTGTCCGAGTTCGGCGGCATCGACTACCTGGTGAACAACGCCGCGATCTTCGGCGGCATGAAGCTGGATTTCCTGGTCACCGTTGACCCGGAGTACTACAAGAAGTTCATGAGCGTCAACCTCGACGGCGCGCTGTGGTGCACCCGTGCGGTGTACAAGAAGATGGCCAAGCGCGGCGGCGGAGCGATCGTCAACCAGTCATCCACCGCGGCGTGGCTCTACTCCAACTTCTACGGCCTGGCCAAGGTCGGCCTCAACGGCTTGACTCAACAGCTGTCCCGTGAGCTAGGCGGCCAGAACATCCGGATAAACGCGATCGCGCCCGGCCCCATCGACACCGAGGCCAACCGGACCACTACTCCCAAAGAGATCGTCGACGATATCGTCAAGGGGCTTCCGCTATCCCGGATGGGAACGCCTGACGATTTGGTTGGCATGTGCTTGTTCCTGTTGTCCGATGAGGCATCCTGGATTACCGGTCAGATCTTCAACGTTGACGGCGGACAGGTGATTCGATCATGACCGCCGGCGACGATGCAGAGCTTCGCGATGAGGAGGAGCGCCGCGTATGACTGAACACGTAACTCTCGGGTACATCGGGCTGGGAAACATGGGCGCTCCGATGGCCAAACGGATGATCGAATGGCCGGGCGGTGTCACGGTTTACGACATCAGGACCGAAGCCATGACGCCGCTGGCCGCGGCGGGCGCGAGTCTGGCCGACAGTATCGCCGACGTCGCCGCCGCGGACATCGTCCACGTCACCGTGCTCGACGACGCTCAGGTGCGTCAGGTTGTCGGTGAACTGGCCGCCCACGCCAAGCCGGGCACCGTCATCGCGATCCATTCGACCATCAGCGACACCACCGCCGCGGAATTGGCTGACGAACTCAAGCAGCAGGAAATACACATCGTCGACGCGCCCGTCAGTGGTGGTGCGGCTGCCGCCGAGAAGGGCGAACTCGCCACCATGGTCGGTGCCGAGCGCGACGTCTACGAGCGGATCAAGCCGGCGTTCAAGCAGTGGGCGTCGCTGGTGATCCACGCCGGAACCCCGGGCGCGGGGACGCGAATGAAGCTGGCCCGCAACATGTTGACGTTCACCTCCTACGCCGCGGCGTGCGAAGCCCTCAAGCTGGCGGAAGCGGCTGGACTGGATCTGCAGGCGCTGGGTCGAGTGGTGCGTCACACCGACGCGCTCACCAGCGGGCCGGGCGCCATCATGGTCCGCGATGATATGAAAACTCTTGAGCCAGAGCACTTTCTGTATCTGCCGTTTCTGCATACCCGCGGTCTCGGCGAGAAGGATCTGAGCCTGGCGCTGGCGCTGGGTGAGGCGGTGTCGGTGGAGCTCCCGCTGGCCCAGCTGGCCTACCAGCGGCTGGCCGACGGCCTCGGCGTACCGCACACAGAGAAAGAGACGTAAATGGACGAGCTGCGTCGTAAAGGCCTCGAGAAGATGAACGAGGTCTATGGCTGGGAGATGCCCAACATCGAGGGCGACGCGTACTTCGACCTCACCGTCGATCACCTGTTCGGCAGCATCTGGACCCGACCGGGATTGTCGATGCGCGACAAGCGCATCATGACGCTGACGGCGGTCACGGCCGTCGGAAATCGCGACCTTGCCGAGATCCAGATCAACGCCGCGCTGCTCAACGACGAACTCAGCGAGACCGAACTCAAGGAGATGGCCGTCTTCCTGACCCACTATCTCGGCTTCCCGCTGGGCTCGGCGCTCAACGGCGCCGTCGACACCGTCGTGGCGAAGCGCAAGAAGGCCGCGGCGAAGGCCGGCGGCGAGGACAAGAAGGCCAACGTCGAAGGCGCGCTGAAGATGCACTCAGGGGGCGAGCGCGACTGACGGTTTAATAGGGCTCGCCGCCTTCGGGCATCACGTACTCGGAGGTCGGCGCTGAGACACCGTTGACCGTTGTTCCGCCGTTAATGATTCCCGGGGCCATTTCCAGCATGTTGTGCGGAAACCCGAAAGTCGGTTTGGTGAGCGTGTCGAGCCGGGCCAGTTCGTCGGCGCCGAGGCTCACATCGACGGCTCGGATGTTGTCGTCGAGTTGCGAGAGCCTGCGTGCCCCGATGATGACGGAAGATACGGCAGGCTGTGCGTGGACCCAGGCAAGCGCCGCGCTGGCAACGTTTGTCTCGTGCGCCTTGGCGATGATCTCGAGTTCGTCGACGACCGCGTAGGTCTCCTCGGTGAGGAAGTTATCGACGAGCGCGCCGCGATCGGCGTTGTGCTGGCCATCATTTCGTCGGGTGTATTTACCACTGAGCACGCCGCTTTTCAGGGGCGACCAAGGTGTGATCCCGAGGCCGAATTCCCTTGCCATCGGGACCAGTTCCTGTTCGACGTTGCGTTCCAGTAGCGAGTACTCGACTTGCAGGCCGACGAAACTCGACCAGCCCCGGAAGCGGGCGATGAGGTTGGCTTCGGCGATCTTCCACGCCGGGGTGTCCGAGACGCCGATGTAGCGAACCTTGCCGGCCCGAACCAGATCGTCCAGTGCGGCCATCGTCTCCTCGATGGGGGTATTCGCATCCCAGATGTGCAGCCAGTAGAGGTCGATGTAATCGGTTTGGAGGCGCCGCAGCGAGTTCTCGCAGGCGCTTATCAGCGATTTGCGGCCCGAGCCGCCGCCGTTGGGGTCGCCCGGATATAAGTTGCCGCTGAATTTGGTGGCGATCACCACGCGGTCGCGTTGGGCGCTATGGCGGCCGATATGGTCGCCGATGATCTTTTCGGAGTGGCTCCTAGTGTAAAAGTTGGCGGTGTCGACGAAGTTGCCACCCAGTTCGATGTAACGGTCGATGATCTCTTGGGACTCTTCGACGCTGGTGCCCCAGCCGAGGTCTTCTCCAAACGTCATTGCTCCCAGGCATAAGGGGCTGACCCGCAGGCCGGAGCGTCCGAGTGTCACATATTGATCCAGAGGCATGGTGACCGCTTTCTGGTAGATTGTTCGGCTATGCGCTTGTTCATATCTAAACTAGTTCATCTCTGAACGATCTGGCAAGTCGATGTCTTCCATCGATGCGGCGAAGATCTGGTCGCTGAATTACCGGGTGCTGTTGTCGGTCATCTCGTGCGCCGAGGCTGATATCTGCGCGCTGGGGCTCGAGTCCAAAGAGCTGTTCCTGCTGGCCGAGGTCGATGAGCACCCCTACCCTGCCGAACTGGCTGCGGCCTTGAGCATGCCCAAGGCGACGGTGACCGTCTACCTCAAACGGCTCGAGGCGGCAGGATTTGTCCGCCGTGAGATCGACCCTGCCGATCTGCGGCGCCATCGCATTCTGCTCACCCAGGCCGGACGCAAAGCCGCCAAGGACGGTCTCGTGCTGCTCTCGAACGAGTTCAACAAGCGGCTCGAGCGCCTCACCGCCGCGCAGCAAAAGGACCTCAAAAACCTGCTCGAAAGAATTCTTGGACAGCCTTAACTCGAGACGCAGGGTATAGCGGTTTACGGG
>NZ_JBAPPI010000276.1:0-4789 GCF_049280035.1 Mycobacterium sp.
ATGCAGTAGCGGATTCAGCTCGACAATCTTCGCCCAGCTTCCCGCGCCCTGCTGCCGCAGCGTCTCGTCGTTCCAGATGATCGGCGTCATGAAGAACAGCAACTGCACGATGGAAAACAGCAGCGGACCGATGTCGCGGAAGCGAGTCGACAGAATGCCGAAGCACAGCGACACCCACACGCAGTTGAGCACGATCAGCCCCAGCGCCGGGATCACCGAGAGGTCGGCCCACGACCACGGCTTCGGAAAGATGATCGCGATGACGAGGTAGATGACGATGTTGTGGGCGAACAAGATCATCTGCCGCCACACCAGTCGGTAGACGTGCACACTCAGCGGCGTCGGCAGCTGTTTGATCAAACCCTCGTTGGCGACGAACACGTCCGCACCCTCCAGGATGGAGGCGTTGATCAGATTCCAGATGATCAGCCCGAGCGTGACGTAGGGCAGGTGCACCGACAGCTCGAGATGAAACAGCTTGGAGTACAGGCCGCCCATCGCAACAGCCGTGGTGCCGGTGGCGATCGTGATCCAAAACGGCCCCAGCACCGAGCGGCGGTAACGCTGCTTGATGTCCTGCCAACCCAGGTGCAGCCACAACTCGCGCCGGCGATACCCGTCGGCCAGATCACCCCAGGCGCGGGAGAGCGTCTTGGACTGTGCCGCAGCATCAACAATTGTCATGAGCGCGACTCCGGTCTTCCGAACTGTTCCCGCCGCCCCAGCCGGCGCAGCCGCAGCCACTCCAGCAGACCCTTCGGGTCGCGACGGGACACCAAGAAAAACCAGCCGAACCGCAACCATTCCTGGACCAACAGCTTGCGCAGACCCGGCTGCGCCAGCAGGTAGCCGCGATTGCGGTAGGTGAAGTACCGCTTGGTCGGATCGTCGGGATATTGGGTGTGCATCCGCCCGGCGAGAATCGGCTTGAATTCGGCTGACCCACACGGGTGCAGATAGACGGCGTTCAAGCAGGTTCCGAACGGCAGGCCGGACCGGACCAGCCGACGGTGCATCTCTACCTCGTCGCCGCGGACGAACAGCCGCAGGTCGGGCACACCGATCGACTCGAACGTCGAGGCCCGAAACAGTGCTCCGTTGAACAGCGATGCGATGCCCGGCAGCAGATCCTGGTCCTGCGCGGTACGTAATTCGCTGACCAACCTGCGCCAGACCAGGCCGCGGCGCAGCGGAAACGCCAGACGTTGCGGGTCGTCGGCGTTGCACACCATCGGCGACACCTCGGCCAGCCGGTGTTTCTCGGCGCACGCCAGCAGCGTCGCCAGCACTTCGCTGTCTTGCGGGTGACCGTCGTCGTCGGCCAGCCACACCCAATCGGCGCCGGCAGCCAGCGCGTGAAGTATGCCGAGCGCGAAACCGCCTGCGCCGCCGAGGTTTCGGCGCGACGGCAGATAGGTCGTCGGGGTGGGCTGGCCGCCCACCAGATCGCGAACACGGTCGTCTTTGTCATTTTCGAAGTCATTGTCGACCACGATCAACTGGTCGGGCAGCCGGCTCTGGGTGGTCAGCACATCCAGCGACTTGGCCAGTTCGTCGGGGCGCCGGTGGGTCACCACGACGGCGCACACCACATCACTCATCCGCGGGGGCTTTACTGGCGAGCTGCTGGTCGGCGTCAATCTCGCGGGTCTCGGCGAGCACCTCACGCACATGCCGTGCGGCGTCTTCACCTTCGTAGGCACGCACGACGTCTTCGATGCTGCCGGTGAGCTTGATGACGCCGTGGTCGATCCACATCGCGGTCTTGCACAGCCGGGCCAGGAATTCGTTGGAATGGCTGGCGAACACCAGGATTCCGGACCGCTCAACCAGGCGTTGTAGGCGGGACTGCGCCTTCTTGAGGAAGTCGGCGTCGACGGCGCCGATGCCCTCGTCGAGCAACAGGATCTCCGGGTCGATGCTGGTGACCACACCCATCGCCAGCCGTACCCGCATACCGGTGGAATAGGTGCGCAGCGGCATCGACAGGTAGTCGCCCAACTCGGTGAACTCGGCGATCTCGTCGACCTTGGCCAGCATCTGCCGCCGCGTCTGCCCGAGAAACAGGCCGCGGATGATGATGTTCTCGTAACCGGAGATCTCGGGATCCATGCCGACGCCCAGATCGAACACCGGCGCCACCCGACCGGTCACTGTGGCGGAGCCGCGGGTCGGCTCGTAGATGCCCGAAAGCAGCCGCAGCAGAGTCGATTTCCCGGCCCCGTTGTGGCCGACCAGCCCGACGCGGTCACCCAGGCTCAACGACATCGTGATGTCCCGCAACGCCTCGATGACCACTACGTTGGATGCGTTGCGCCCGATCGTGCCACCCAGGACAGTCTTCTTCAGCGAGCGTGATTTCGCGTCGAAGATAGGAAACTCCACCCACGCGTTCTGCGTCTCGATGTGAGGGCGGTGACTCGTCACCGGTTGTCGCCTAGAGGTACTGCCCGGTGCCCGAACCTCCGGGCCTGCCGATACCCGGGGGCAGCGCGCCCTGGCGCATCTGCTCCAACTGCGCACGAGCCGCCATCTGCTGGGCGAACAGCGCGGTCTGGATTCCGTGGAACAGCCCTTCCAGCCAGCCGACCAGCTGCGCCTGGGCGATGCGCAGCTCGGAATCCGACGGGACGGCGCCCTCAGTGAACGGCAGGGTGAGACGGTCGAGTTCCTCACGTAGTTCCGGCGCCAGCCCCTCTTCGAGTTCCCGGATGCTGGTGGCGTGAATCTCGCGTAACCGGTTGCGGCTGGCGTCGTCGAGCGGCGCGGCGCGCACCTCCTCGAGCAGCTGTTTGATCATGGTGCCGATCCGCATCACCTTGGCCGGCTGTTCGACCAGGTCGGTCAGCGACCGGTCATCGGAGTCATCATCCTTGCCGGCCGTCATCAGCCGGGGGTCGAGGCCGCCGATGACCTCGATGTTGTCGTCGTCGTCGTTGCCGTTGCTCAATCCGGTCACTCTCCTTGCCGCTGGCATCTGTTCATGTTTTGGGAGTTGTCGGGGCACCACGCCATTCGTAGATCCAGGCCCCACCGTTGTCGTAGATTTTCGCCCACGACTTCGATTGGTCTATTGACACTAGCCCGTCGGGCACCTTGAACTTCCCGACCGTCGGGACGCTCGTCAGGATGTAGCGAATGTTGAGCGCCCGCACCGCCTCGGCTACTCGCGGATCGTTGTCGCGATCGGCGTAGGCCCAGAAAATGAAGCGGTAGTACCCCGGGCCGGTTTGCTGTGGGAAGTCGTAGTGGGTCCACAGCGGGTGCAGGTCGGCCACCGCGTACATCCACGCGGTGCCGTCGACGTTCGAGTCGCCGATCAGGGTGTTCCGGGCTCCCGGCAAGGTTGCCAGGTAAGCCATCGCGTCGAGGTCTTTCTGGTTGATGATCACCGAGTCGTATTTGTCGCCGAACAGCACCAGGTGCCGGTACAAGTACTGGCGGGCAGTCAGCACGGTGGTGATCACCAGCAGCACCACCGTGGCCGAAACCGCCACGGCCCCAGGCGGTCGCGCGGACCGCCCGGTGAGCCTTTTGGCCAAGGCCACCGCCGCCAACACCATTGCGAACACCGCGATCCCTGCCATCGGCGTGACGAGCATCGTCACCACCGCCGAGAGCCGTCGCGGATCGTTGTAGAAGAATTGGCTGAATTCTTCGATCGTGGCACCGAGCGGGTTGCGAAACGGCGCCCCCGAGTAGATGGTCGCCACGGTCAGCACCAGCCAGAGCACCGGCGGCCACCAGATTCGCTTGTACAGCAGGATTGCCATGCCGATCGCGCTGAGCACGATCAGGCCGTATTGGATCGGGAAATCGTTGAGGTGACGGGTGTGCAAGAGCAGCGCATCGATGACGCCCTGTTTGACGCTCTTGAAGCTGGGGAACGCATGCCCGGCGATGATGTCGGCCTGCTGGGCCACGCCGATGAACTGCGGCGCCAATATCGCCGCCGTCGGCACCGCCACCACCGCCAGGATCAGCACGTCGGCGAGCCGGCCACGCACCGGATGCCAGCACGCGTCGAAAAGCCACCAGGCCAACAGGAACAAGATGACGACGAACCCGCCGGTGAGGTGCACCGACAGCACGCCTACCAATGCCAGCACGGCGGCCGGGATGCGGTCGCGATGCCGAAGGGTCGAGGTGATCAAGACGAACGTCGGGATCGCGACCCCGTAGGCCGCCAGGTTGGGCATCGCGGCGACACCGAACTCCACGTAGGGCACCGAGGTGAACGACGCCGACATCGCGGCCGATGTGGCCGCTGCCCCTGCGGCGAGCCATTCGGACTTGGCACGCGGCCGGAACAGAAACCAGCTGAGCATCGCCGCGCTGGACGGAAACAGCCAAACCGACGCCGCCACCGAGCTCAAGGTGTAGCCGGTCGTCGGCGCCGCCCCGGTGAGCTGACAGAACACCGCAGTCAGGGCGTGAAACACCGACGGGTAGTACAGCGGTTGGTGGGTTTCGACGTTGCGCAGCTCGCCCATGTGGGTGGACGACGCCTGGCCGGTGTCGAGGATGAAGCGCACCTCGTTCGCATGCCAGACCGCATCCCAGGTACTGGGGATGGACTGCCAATGCGTAATGCCGCGATAGGCCGCCCACATGATCAGCAGGCCACCCAGCAGCACACCCGCGGCTACCGTCAGCGCGGGCCAGCCACCGATCGCTCGGGTTTGGGTCTCGGTGTCGCGGTAGCGGGCGAGCAGCGGCTGCAAACCCGTCATCAGTAGGCACACCGCGGCCAGCGTGATGAGTGCTGTCCAACCGTTCCAAGGGATTC
>NZ_JBAPPI010000277.1:0-13935 GCF_049280035.1 Mycobacterium sp.
GTTCCCGATAAGAACCGAAACGACCGCTTGCCGGGTTGCCCAGCAGCAGCCGATGCACGGTTAGCGCGGCCTCGTGGGTGGCGCGAAACCCTTCGATACCGCGGCGGGTCGGACCGACTGCCGCGCGCACATCGTCGGGTGATCCCCCCACCGCCGAGCGAAGATCCTCGATGGCCGGTTCGCCGGGCGTGCCGATCCATGCCCACAGCGTCGTCGTTCCCGCCGGAAGGGTCAGCGGCCGTTGGGATCCCGCGGCCTGGGCCAGCAGCACCGCAGCCGACTCGAGCGCGCCGTGCGGCGCGACCGCCGACTCCGACCACACCACCAGCCCGGTATGCCGGCGGTCCAGCTCGTAGCCGAGGCGGCGGCTCGCAGCGGTGGGGTAGATCGGGGCGCCGTCGAGGATCAATCGGATGGTTTCGGTGCGGCGTGCCAGCGCACCGCCGATGACCTCTTCGCGTTCGCGCTGGGCCTCGGCCAGCATGCGACCCAGTGTCTGGTCGATAAAGCGGAACGCGAGCGACAGCGACAGTTCGGTGACACCGATCAGCTCAGGCCCTGGCTCGACGATCTCATATGCGCAGGCCAGCCAGCGCTCAAGTCCGACCTGGTGGCCACGCCGATAACCCTCATAGATTCTGGCCAGGTCGATACCGCGGCGCACCACGGTGCGGGCGGCGTCAAGTGCCTCCGGTGGGGTCGCATCCGATAGCGGGGATTGCGCCTGGCGCGCCACCGCCAGGAATCGCTGCCAGTTGCCGCGGTTGGTCGCGCTGAGTTCGGCTGTGATCGCGGCGTCGGCGCCGAATTCTGGGACGACCTCGATCACTGCGGCGTCCATTGCCGCGACGGTGTCGTCGGCCTCGAGGGCCAGTCGGTCCGCGATGGCGGCGAGCAGTTCGTACGTTCGCGCGGTCGGCGCAACCGCTGTCATGGGATTAGTGTGCCACCGCACACCAGCCGAGGCTGTCCGTTGCCATTAGCCGAGCAGAGCCCGGGCCATCACGACCCGCTGGATCTGGTTGGTGCCCTCGTAGATCTGGGTGATCTTGGCGTCGCGCATCATCCGCTCTACCGGGAAATCGGTGGTGTAACCGGCGCCGCCGAACAGCTGCACAACATCGGTGGTGACCTCCATGGCTACGTCTGAGGCAAAGCACTTGGACGCCGAGGAGATGAAGCCGAGCGCGGCCTCCCCGCGTTCGGCGCGTGCCGCGGCCGTGTACACCATCAACCGGGCAGCCTCGATCTTCATCGCCATGTCGGCCAGCATGAACTGCACGCCCTGGAAGACGCTGATCGGCCTGCCAAACTGCTTGCGCTCCTTGGTGTATCCGATCGCCGCGTCGAGCGCTCCCTGCGCGATACCCACCGCTTGCGCCCCGATGGTCGGGCGGGTGTGATCGAGCGTCGCCAGCGCGGTTTTGAAGCCTGTGCCGGGCTCGCCGATGATCCGGTCACCCGGGATGCGGCAGTTCTCGAAATACAGCTCGGTGGTCGGGGAACCCTTGATGCCGAGTTTCTTCTCCTTGGGACCGACGCTGAAACCTTCGTCGTCCCTGTGGACCATGAACGCCGATATTCCGTTGGCGCCCTTGTCGGCATCGGTCACGGCCATCACCGTGTACCACGTCGACCTGCCGCCGTTGCTGATCCAGCATTTGGTGCCGTTGAGGATCCACTGGTCGCCGTCTTGACGAGCCCGGGTGCGCATCGAGGCCGCGTCGCTTCCTGCCTCCCGCTCCGAGAGCGCATACGACACCATCGCCTCGCCCGACGCCAGCGTCGGTAAAACCTGCTCCTTCAGCTCGTCCGACCCGGCCAGGATCAACCCCATGGTGCCCAGCTTGTTGACTCCCGGGATCAGCGACGCCGAGGCATCCACCCGCGCAATCTCTTCGATCACGATGCAGGTGGCCACCGCGTCGGCGCCCTGGCCGCCGTATTCCTCGGGCACATGCACCGCCGAGAAGCCCGCAGCGTTCAGCGCCTTGAACGCCTCCTCCGGGAAACGCGAATGCTCGTCGACTTCTGCGGCGTACGGGCCGATTTCCTTTCCGCACAGGTCGCGCAACACGGCGCGCAGTTCGTTGTGTTCATCAGGAAGCCGGAACAAATCGAAATCGGGATTACCCGACCAACGGACCATGAGAATTCCTTGCTACTCGTCGCTTGCGGGGGACGTCCGACGCGTGAACAGTGGCCAGGTCCCGAAGTTCGCGCAGAGCAACCCGCAGCGCGCTGAGGATGGGCCACGGGTCGCGAACTTGTTCACGATCGACGACGATGCCGAAGCCGAGGGAATCCTGGTAGCTGAACACGGTGATGTTGAGGCCGATCCCGTCTTTCACCCCGGAGATCGGGAACTGCGCTCGCTGCCGCGCCCCGGCGAGGTAGAGGGGCGCCGAAGGACCGGGAACATTCGAGATCATCAGATTGACGGGCTGATTGACGCCGGGGAGCCGGGTCGCCTGGGACATTGCTCGGGCGGCCGAAGTGAACAGGGCGGGGGGAATGACGCCGGTGGCGTCGCGCATGAGCGACACGGGCAGCGAGCGGTGTTGTTTCTTGGCGTCGCTCATTGTCTGGCTGACCCGGCGGAGCCGCTCACCCGCGTCGGCCGTGTTGGTCGGTAGTTCGACGATCATCGCCGAGACCTGGTTTCCGAAGGTCCCCATCTGCTCGCGGGTGCGCACCGAAACCGGGATGATGCTCAGCAGCGGTTTGGCCGGTAGCTCACCCCGCTCCTCGAGCCAGCAGCGCAGCGCGGCGGCGCTAACAGCCAAGACAATGTCATTAACGGTGCACCCGAAGGTGTTCTTGATCATCTTGACGTCATCAAGAGGCAGCGACCCGAACGCGACCCGGCGCTGCGCCGATACCCGGGTTTGGAACGGGGTACTGGGCGCGGCGAGGTCGTTGCCCTGTGCGACGGTTCCATCACCCGCTGCGGCCGCGAGCCGGCTGATCAGTCGGCTGGTCCGGGCAATCATCTTCACCCCGGGCAGGTGGCGGATCGGAGGTACCTCGTCGAGGTGGGGCAAGGTGGTGGGCATGGCGCGCAACGCCCGAACAGGATGACGCGCCATTCCGACCACACCGCGGCCCAGCATCTCCACATCGGACGGGAAGCGCTCAGCAGGTATGGCAGGCACAGGTCCCATCTCCCGACCCGTCGCGGCGTCGTCAAGCAGCACGCGCATGACCTCGGCGCCCGAGACTCCGTCAACGGCGGCGTGATGCATCTTCGTCAGCACCGCCACCGCACCGTCGTGCAGCCCGTGGATCACATACATCTCCCACAGCGGGCGTGACCGGTCCAGGAGGCTGGCGATCACGTCAGCCACCTGCTCTGCAAGCTGGCGCTCATCGCCGGGTGCGGGAAGCCTGATTTCGCGGACGTGGTAATCGACGTCGATAGCGCCCTGATCAACCCAGTACGGGTGGTCGAGGCCGAAAGGCACACGAGCCAGTCGCCACCGCAACGGGGGAAGCAGGTGCAGCCGCTCGGTCACCAGCTCACGAACCAGCGCCGCGTCGAGCGGTCGGCCGGCCGCGGTGACGGGGTCATACACCGCCAACGCGCTCACATGACCTTGGGTGCGGTCGTTTTCGGCGGCAAGGAATAGGGCATCGAGTGCCGTCAGTTGTCGCATTTGTTCACCGATCTACTTGACCGCCACCACGCCGTCGGGTGTCGAGTCCTTGAGGATTGCGGCCAGCGTGGCACAACCCGGTCACGGATACGGTGTGCTGCCGCACACTACATCATTGCGGAAGTGTGCCTCTGGCGATTCCGCCCGGGGCTCTCGCGCCATAGGTTCTGCGTCAGAAGAACACCTTCGGACGAGGACCGGTATGGACGAGATCAGCTTCATCAGTGGCCGCGACCGTTGCGCCGCTTGGCATTTCAAGTCGAAAGGCGACGCGTTCGCCGGAGCGCGCGGAGTGCCGTGCGTGGTGATGGCACCGGGATTCGCCGGCACGCGGGACACCAGCGCCTTGATGGACTATGCGCGCGGCTTCGCCGCTGCCGGATTCGACGTGGTGTTGTTCGACTACCGCGGGTTCGGCGGGTCGAGCGGGTCGCCGCGCCAGCTGGTGTCGGCCGCACGCCAGCGCCGGGACTACCGCGCCGCCATTACCGCCGCCCGGCAGCTTCCTACCGTCGACCCGGAACGCATTGTGCTGTGGGGTATTTCGCTCTCCGGCGGTCACGTCGTGCGCGCTGCCGCCGAGGACGGGCGCGTCGCGGCAGTGGTCGCGTTGACCCCGGCAATCGATGGAGTAACAGTGCTGGTGCGCCTGGCACGCACCGTCGGCATACGTCATCTGCTGCGCACGGCCGCACACGGTCTGCGCGATGCACAGCGAGCGGTGACACGACGCGGGCCGCATCGGGTGCCGATGGTCGGAGCGCCGGGCTCGCGGGCGATCTTCGCCATCGACGGCGCCGAGCAGGACTACACCGCCGTCGCGGGCCCGAGCTGGCGCAACGAGGTGTGCGCGCGTACGGCGCTGCAGGTGGCGTTCAACCGGCCCATCACGTTCGCGCCGCGTCTCCGTTGTCCGCTGCTGCTGCAGGCCGGCACCGAAGACCGCATCGCCCCGCTCGCCACCGTCCGTCGAGCGGTCGCCAAAGCCGGCGCTCACGCGGAGCTGCGCGAGTACCCCATCGACCACGTGGACGTCTACACCGAACCCGCACATCAGCGCATCCTGGCCGACCAGCTCGATTTCCTGGGCCACCGCCTGGCGGCCTCCGGGTCCCAGCACGCCGCAAACACCACCACCGATTGGAGTCACCGATGAACGTCAAGAACCTGCGCAACCGGGTCGTGCTCATTACTGGTGCGGGCAGCGGAATGGGCCGCGCCACCGCACTTCTGTGTGCACGACGCGGCGCTCGGCTGGCCATCTGCGATCTGAACGAGGCCGGCCTGAAGGAGACCGCCGAGGCGGCCCGCGAGCTGGGCGCCGAGGTGCTCTCGCAGACCGTCGACGTAACCGATACAGACGCGATGGATGAATTCGCCGAGGCCGTGCACTCCCGGTTCGACGCGGTGGATCTGCTGATCAACAACGCCGGCATCGGCGTCGGCGCCGGATTCTTCGACACCGCGCCCGAGGACTGGGATCGCCAGCTCGCGGTCAACCTGATGGGGGTCGTACACGGCTGCGAGCGGTTCATCCCGCGGATGATCGAACGCGGCACGGGGGGCCAGGTCGTCAACGTGGCCTCGTCGGCCGGCTATGCGGCGATCCCCGCGATGTTCGCCTACTCGGTCACCAAGTTCGCGGTATTCGGCTTCTCCGAGGCGCTGCGCATTGAGATGCGCCGACACAAGATCGGGGTGACCACCATCTGTCCGGGGCTGATCAATACGGCGATCACCCGCACCAGCGTCATGCGCGGGGATCATGCCGACGAACGCGCCGCTCGGGTCGCTGGCCTTTATGAGCGCCGCGGCTACACAGCCGAACGGGCCGCGGCCAACATCTTGCGCGCCGCCGGCCGCAACCGCGCGGTCGCCCCGATCGCACCCGAGGCCCACTTCATGTACGGGCTGACCCGCATCGCACCACCGGTCGCGCGCTGGTTTGCCGCCCGCACATCCGACGTCCTCGCCAAATAGACCAGCCCACAACGCTCGAAACGCCATCAAGGAGGCACACCATGAAACAACGCAATGTCCGCATGATCGAAACCAACGGCATCAGCCTGAAGGTGGTCGTGGAAGGCAGCGGCCCGTTACTGCTGCTGCTGCACGGCTTTCCGCAGAGCGGATACCTGTGGCGCCACCAGATCGACGACTTGGTCGCCGCCGGCTATCAGGTTGCCGTGCCCGATCAACGCGGCTACGGCGGCAGCGACAAACCGGCAGAAGTCGAGGCCTACGATTTGCTGCAGCTGTCCGCCGATGCGGTCGGTATCGCCGATGCACTGGGCCACGAGACGTTCACCCTGGTCACCCACGACTGGGGCGCGATCGTCGGCTGGCACGTCGCGTTGCTGTATCCGCAACGGGTAAACGCGGTGTTCGCGCTGAGCGTGCCACCGACTATTGGGACGCCCGTCGGCGCCCTGACGCGCCAGGAGAATTTCGGCGACAACTTCGTCTACACCGTGTACTTCCAGCAGCCCGGTGTGGCCGAGGCCGAACTGGACGCCGACGTGCGCAAGTCGCTTCGCATGTTGTACTACTCCGTCAGCGGTGACGCACCGGCGTTCGGGTTCATGCGTCCCAAACCGGCCAGCTCAAAGATGCTCGACGGCTTGGTCGACCCTGATCCGCTCCCGAGCTGGCTCACCGAAGAGGATCTCGACCAGTATGTCGAGGATTACCGCGATGGGTTCCGCGGTCCGATCAACTGGTATCGCAGCATCGACCGCGGCATCGGGCTCACCCGCCGTCTGCAGCAGACCAAGATCACGCAGCCGTCCCACTTCATGATCGGCAGCCTGGATCCCATGAACGTGCTTCTCGCGGTTCCCCTGGCCAACTTGGAGCAGAATGCACTCAACTTGCGAGGCAACGTCGTACTCGAAGGTGCCGGCCATTGGCTTCCCATCGAGCGGCCAAACGAAGTCAATGCCGCGTTGCTCGACTTCCTAGCCGGGCTCGAGAGCGCTCCGCGGTCCGCCTGCATCACAAAGGGATGACCGACATGGCCTCAAGAACCGACGGCTTTGCGCCACCGCTCAATCAGATCGCGTTCTCGGTGGTCGATCTACGACTCACCGAACGCTGGTTTCGTGAAGGCTTCGGCCTGCTACCGGCGGGCGGGAGTCGCGCGTTTATGCGCGGCCCGCTGGCAGCCAACGTGCAGGGCCTACCACGCGCGGCCTCGACCTGCTGGTGGCTGCTCGGCCGAAACTCCTGGTTTCAGCTCGAACTGTTCCAATTCGAGCGCCCGATCGCCCAACTGATGCCCGCGGATTTCCGGCCCAGCGACATCGGCTACACGCGTATCGGAATCTGGGTCGAGAATTTCGACGCCACACTGAAAAAGCTTGCCGGACTTGGCAGCCAGCCGCTGACTGAGCCACAGGGCGAGCGTGGCACTCGGCGCGCCTGCGTCCGCAACCCCGACGGCGTCTATGTCGAAATCATGGAAGATGACCCGCTGCCGCAATTCAACCGGCGCGGGCGCGTCGACTGCCCGTCGGCGATCCGTTCGGTGACGCTGTCGGTCCCCCAGCTGGCCGATGCTGCAGCGTTTTTCGAGACGGGGATCGGCCTCAAGGCAAGCACCGTGGCCCTTCACACGCCAGACCACGAGGCGTTGTGGGGCCTGCCGGGTGCCACCGCCGAGGGCAGACTATTCGAGGGCGGCGAGGTGCTGATCGAGGTGGTGCAGTACCTCACTCCCGTTGGAAGGCCGCGGCCCGATGACTACCGCCTGTCAGACCAGGGCATTCTCAACATAGCGTTCGGGGCGCGCCGCACGGCGGACTTCGAGGCGGTCTATCGGCGTGCCGAAGCGTTTGGGGCCAAGCCCAATTGCCGACCCCTTCACCTGCCCGCGGCGGGCTCGGTGGTTTACATCAATGATCCGCACGGCTTTTCGGTCGAGATCCTGCGCACGACGCCCGGACTGGCCGACCGGATCTTCGGATTCGAGCCTCGAGCCTCGCATAAGCGACCGGATCCGGATACGCGCCGGATCGAACACCGGACCAAGATCAACGCACCGGCAGACAAGGTGTGGGAAGCGATCACCGATCAAGACAACATGGCCCACTGGATCGGCTTCGACCCGATTACCGTGCGCAAGGAAGGCTGGACACAGCGCCACGGCGCCGGGTCCGAACGCCTGATGCAAGGCCCGCGCGGAGTCGGACAGGTCGTGGAGCAAGTGATTGTCACGAGCGCGCAGCAAGGCTTGCGCTACCGCGTCATTGAAGGGTCGCCGCTGTCCTGTCACCAGGGCGAGATCACCCTGAGGCAATCGGGCGGGCAGACCGAGTTGGACTGGTCCATCCGCTTTCGGCCCAAGGTCGCCGGCACCGGCGCGCTCTTGCAAAAGGTGTTGCAGGCCCGGTTGCGCACCATGCTGGACGAACACCTCAAGCCTTACGTCGAAAAGTCCTCGGCTGCTGGTGTTTTGTGACACCGGAGTCGGCGAAGACGGACACGACTGTCAGATGAATGCGAATCCGCCCGGCCCCGACCATGTCGGTGTGTCAGGTATATGCCACGTGGACGCGCTCGATTTGGCCCTCGAAGGGGAACGGCGCCTTGTCGTAGTAGTCCAATGACACCGGTGAGCCGAGGCAGACACCGATGTCGAAACAGTCATTGGCGGTGAACAGCAGCGGCGCGCTGACCGGCACCCTGCCCTCCGCGAGGACGTCGGGGCCGACCCGCATGACGACGTCAAGCGGTCCGCCCGGGCGCTGTTCGGCATAGCGGGTTTCCACGACAATGGTGTTCGGCCCGGGCTGCAGCTTGGTGGCCGACCGAATTTTGGTGCGGGAGATGATGAATAAGTTGTACTCGTAGCACAGGAATCCGTTGTCGAGGTAGCAGGTCAGTCCGCCGGCCACGCCGCCGAGGGCGTAAAGCACCCCGCTGGCGTCGGCGGGCAGGTCGGCTTCGATGGTGACGGCGTTGTTCTTGTTGCCCAGCGCTGGCGCGCAGAACTCGGGGATGCGGGTGATCCTGCCGGGGAACTCCCACTCGCGATACGCCGGTGTGATGCGCAATTCCGGGTGAAAGACCGGCACCCACAAACCACCGCCGATCGGGAGCACGGAATTGCGTGCGGCTTCGATGGCGAACAGTTCGCGCATCTGGGCGAGCTTTTCGGGCATCTCGGCGGCCAGGTCGTGGGACTGTGACCAGTCCTCGTCGAGGTTGTACAGCTCCCACCGATCATTGTCCGGTGTCCAGTCTTGAATTCCGGGGGGCAATCCCGGCAGCCAGGGCACCCGCGGACCGAACGTCGAGGCCATCCAGCCATCGTGATAGATGGCCCGACTGCCCATCACCTCGAAGTACTGCGTCTTTTTGCCTCCCGGCGCGGAGCGGTCGGTGAGCGTGCGGGCGAAACTTGCTCCGGCGATCGGGATCTGCGGCACACCGTTGACGATGAGCGGGGGCTCGATACCCACGATGTCGTAGATGGTCGGTACCACGTCGTTGCAGTGCAGGAAATGATCCCGCGGCACAGGGTCCGGCGCGACTTTGCTGGGCCAGCGGATCGCCAGCGGGTTGCGGGTGCCGCCCAGATGCGATGCAAGCAGTTTCACGCCCTTGTAGGGCGTGCTGCCCGCCCAGCCCCAGCCGGAGTGATACTGATTGTCCACCAACGGTGAGCCCAGCACATCAAGGCCGCCGAGCTGCTCCAGGGCGTCGATGTGCATCCGCGGGGTGGTCGGAATGCCGTTCTGCGCAAGCAGTTCGGCGATGGTGCCGTCCTGTCCCTCGGCCGACGATCCATTGTCACCCCAGATATAGAGAAACAGTGTGTTCTCCCCGTAGCCCAGCCGATCCAACTGATCGACGATCCGGCCCACCTGAACGTCGACGTGTTCCGCGAACCCGGCAGCCACCTCCATCAACCGGCGCTGAAACGGCCTTTCGTCCTCGGGGATGTCGTCCCAGGACTTCATTCGTTCGTCACGGGCGGTGAGCTCACAGTCCTCTGGGATCCACCCCTTCTCCTTAGCGCGCTCGAAGACTCGCTGGCGGTAGGCATCCCAGCCGTCGTCGAACTTCCCGGCGTAGTGGTCGGCCCACTCCTTCATGATGTGGTGCGGGCCGTGCAGGCAGCCGCTGGCCCAATACATAAAGAACGGTCTATCGGATTGCAGCGCTTTGTGATTGCGCAGCCAGTTGATCGCGTCGTCGGCCAGGTCCTCCGAGAGATGATAGCCCTCCTCGGGCGTTTTCGGCGGCCGCACCACGGTGGTATTGCGAACCAGATGGGGCTCATACTGGGAGGCCTCCCCCGCCAGGAATCCGTAGAAATACTCGAAGCCCAACCCGGTGGGCCAGTCCTCGAATGGGCCGGCCGCCGTCGTGTCCCCCGCCGGGGTGTTATGCCACTTGCCCCAGGCGCCTGTGCTGTACCCGTAATCCTTGAGCACCTCGGCCACCAGGGCGCTGCTGCGCGGGATCCTTCCGGCGTAGCCGTCCCAGTCGTTCGCAAGCTCAGCGATCTGCCCGTTGCCGATCTCATGGTGATTGCGCCCCGTGAGCAAAGACGCGCGCGTCGGCGAACACATCGCGGTGGTATGGAACCGGTTGTACGAGACCCCCCCGGCGCAGATGCGGTCCATCGTCGAGGTCTCCACTTCGCCGCCGAACGTGGTCGGCAGACCGGGGCCCGCATCGTCGATCAGAACGATCACGATGTTCGGCGAATCCTCATGCAGCCGAGGCGGAGTGACACGCTGGGCGTACGTGGACTCCTGCAAAGTTCGCCCGGCGATGCTCGCCGTGGGTGTCGGCGGAAACGGCAGCGTCGCCCCGCCTCGCAGGCTCGGGGCCACCACCCCATCCGTTGCGTCGACATCATTGTTTGCGGTGCCATCCGACATGGCTGCTCCCCTGCTCGAAGCGGTGCAAGGCAGTCGCCGACGCGGCCAACCCTGACTCACGACGCCCCGACTGTACTCCCCACGCCCCCGTCGGGCAGCGCGTTGAACAGCCTGCCAGCGGTCGGTGAGCGCTTGCGGTCAAAGGAGCCAGCGGCGTCACGCCCCAAAACCAGGACGGTTGTCGCGCAACGCAAATAGGCGCGGCGCTGCGGTTAACAGTTGCCCACTCAGACGGTCGCTCGCCCACCATTCCAGCTCGACCGGTGGGTCCGAACTCGTCGGCTGCGTCTAGTCGGCTCGCCGCCCGATCCCCACGCGCGGAGTCGCACTTTTAGAAGCACCCGCTCACATGGATTCGCCGGCCAGCTCCAACGCAGACATTTACCGGCGGCGGTGGTGGCGGTGGGGGCGGAAAGTCCTGCGGCAGCGGCGCATAGTCGGCCGGCGGCGGGACATAGGTGTTGATCGTGTCGGCAACGTTGGTGCACCCGCTAACTGAAACACGCCTGCCGACGCCCGCGCAGACGTCGGCGTTGGCCACACCGGAGGGCTGCACGACGGCATATACCTCAGGAATCGACGTAAGAGCCAACACCGCTATCCCCGCGGCAGTCCAAGATCGCACCCACAGATTCATCGCGATCTCCTTCCCGTCACGGCCGGGGCTTCTTTTGGCCGATAAGTGAACTGAGGGCGCAGTATATTCCTCTGCCTGCACGATGAGACCTGAATTCGTACAGCAGATTGCGCTCGGCGAGTGTCGTCAGCTCTAGGACATGGTTACGTGCGCGGCCCGATCGCTTAGGGAGTGGCGCCGTCCTGCCCAAGTAATGGAGTCCACTGGCAACGCTGCCTGATGTCAGTCATCGGCTGACGGATGCCCTCAAGGTCGGCTTGCTCTTGCGGGTTGGCGTTGAAGTAGTTCTGCACGTCGTCGCGGATCTGATCTTTGGGCTGATCCTGAAGGTCGGTGTAGAACCCGTTGACATCCGGGTGAGTGAACAGGTAGGTCGAGAGCGTCGTCGCAACACCCGCCGCGACACCGGCGACGTCCGCCGCCGTGCAGTTGGGCGGCCGAGGCGGCGGATCAGCCGCGGCGGTCCCCGCGGTAGCACATAACAGCGTGCCGGTAACCGCGCCAGCGCCGATCGCGCCGACTACCACCCGGCGCGGAATGATTTCTGCGAGGAACATGATTGGCTCCTTCATCCGGTAATCAACCTGGCCGCAACCGATGGCGGTCGTCGCCCGCTCAAGCTAAGCAGATACAGATAACCGCTTGTCTGCGATACAGCGGATTAATCCTCAGAAAAGCGCAGCCCATCAGTAGACGCCAGCGCTCACGCTCGACCGGTACTGTGCTGCCACGCGCGTGCGACCGCGCGGACGCCGCTTACGACTGCTGACCACGATCGGCGCGACGACGCATCCTGCGCGCGCTTCGGCGCAAACCCCGGACTGCGTAGCCGCCCGCCACGACCGACGCCGCAATCGTGGTAACGAACACGGGCAGCCAGCTGTCCCGGTCGTGGTCGACAGACCACCAGACAATCGAGAAGAGCACCGTGCAGAGAAATAGGACGATGTCACGCCAGCTTCCTTCATAGGAACTTGCGGTGGCGCGCAGCTGGCGTGCCTTGTCCTCCGCCACGATCAATTCATCGATGCGGTCGTCAATGCTGCGCCGCAGCACCTCCCGTCGGGCCGCGTCCATTTCAGGCATCTGCTCGAGCAGCTCCAGGTCTTGTTTGATCCCCTCGCGCAAGTCGGGACCCCTGAGCTGCCCCACCGCAGCGCCGAGCAACGCACCACCGACGACGGGCGCTGCGCCCATCGCCATCGCGGCCATACCGGGCATTGTGACCTCTACCTTCCTCTCGCTCCGCAATCCTGGGCATCGACCCCACGGTGACGTTGCGATCGGCGTTTCGGTTCCGTGCCGGTGGGGTCAGGTTGGTACCGGCCGCCAAACCGCCGGAATATCACTTCATGATGGCAAGGTTGTGCCAAAAATCCTTGAGGCCGTCGGTGCCGCCGAAAAGCGTGGTGAAGTTCGTGGAGTCGACGAGGACGATGTCGCCGGCACGCCAGCCCGACGCCGGCATCCAGATCAGCGCGTTGAATTCGGTGTTGCCCGCCGCGGTGAAGGGATGAGGCCTGTTGGGATCGATCAGTTGACGACCCAACACCCGCACCGAGTCGCTCTCCGGAGCGGTGAGTTCGTAGTGCGGCAGCTGGGGATGGAAATTGAACGTCATGACGTAGTCGAGCAGCCTCGCGGCGTCCAGGTCGCGGACCGCGGTCAGGGGTGCGATCTGCTTGGTGCCTCGACAACAGCGGGACGCAGCCCCCAGGTGTTGTGCACCGGGACCTCGAGGGCCGTCATCAGGGAGCGGGTGTACTGCCCGAACCGTTGTTGGCGGGGCGGCCGCCACTGCCTCGAACATCTCCCGCGTATACGGAGAGGGGGTGCGCTGAATTACCAACAGCGTCTTGCTCATTCGCGACCCTGCACTGCCCGGTGTAACTCCAAGGCGGTCTTCATGGCTTCGCGGGCGCGGCCGCGATCTCCGGCGTAGTCGTAGGCGCGCGCCAGCCGGTACCAGCGCCGCCAATTGTGCGGGTCGCCGTCCAGTTCAGCACGGACCGTGTCGAACAGGGCGTCGGCGGCGTCGCGCTCGATGCGCCCGGACGGCCGTCGCGGCAACGCGCTCACGTCGAGCTCCATCCCGTCTTCGGCGACGAGCTGGGCCAGCTTCTGATGGGCGAAGCCGGCGCGCACAGTGGCAATCATCGCCCAGCAACCGATGGCCGGCAGGATCAACAGGGCCATACCCAAAACGACGGCGACCGCACGTCCGGACGCGATCATCAGGATCGCGGTCCGGCCGAGCAACGCGAGATACACCAGCAGCGCCGCGCACATGAACGCGATCATCAGCTGGATGCGCACACCGCGCGGCGTTCCGGTCATTGCAGGTTCAGTAGAGATTCAATTCCTACGGTCAGGCCCGGATGTTCGGCGACCCGGCGTACCGCCAACAGCACGCCGGGCACGAACGAGCTGCGGTCCATGCTGTCGTGACGGATCGTCAAGGTCTCCCCTGCGGTGCCGAACAACACTTCCTGATGAGCCACCAGCCCGGCCAGCCGCACCGAGTGCACCGGGATGCCGTCGACATCGGCGCCGCGGGCGCCCGGCAAGCTCGTAGTGGTGGCATCGGGGTTGGGCGGCAGCTCTTTTCGTGCCTCGGCGATCAGCGCGGCAGTCCGGGCCGCGGTTCCCGATGGGGCGTCCGCCTTGTGCGGGTGATGCAGTTCGATGACCTCGACCGACTCGTAGAAGGGTGCAGCCTGCCTGGCGAAATGCATGGACAGCACCGCCC
>NZ_JBAPPI010000278.1:0-24660 GCF_049280035.1 Mycobacterium sp.
CTGGCCGCCACCCGCGGTGCGGAGATGGCCAAGGCCTGCGCCAACGAGCCGACTGGTATGTCCGCCGTTCTCGGTGGTGACGAGACCGAGGTGCTGGCCCGCCTGGAGCAACTCGACCTGGTTCCCGCGAACCGCAACGCCGCCGGTCAGATCGTCGCCGCCGGCCGCCTGAGCGCGCTGGACAAGCTCGCCGAAGACCCGCCGGCCAAGGCCCGGGTGCGTGCGCTGGGCGTCGCCGGAGCGTTCCACACCGAATTCATGGCGTCTGCCCTCGACGGCTATGCCGCGGCGGTGCAGAACGTCGCGACCGCGGAACCGACCGCTGTTCTGTTGTCCAACCGCGACGGCCAGCCGGTATCGTCGGCCAGTGACGCCATAGAGAAGCTTGTCGCACAGTTGACTCGCCCGGTGCGCTGGGATTTGTGCAGCGAGACTTTGCGGCAGCGAGATGTCAAAGCGATTGTCGAGTTCCCGCCTGCGGGCGCTCTGAGCGGCATCGCCAAGCGTGAACTTCGCGGGGTACCGACGCGTGCCGTCAAGACTCCCGCAGACCTGGATGGTTTGACCGAGCTGTAAACCCTGGCCGCAAAGCCAGATCACCAAACCCGTCCGCCCCTACAACCACATACCGCACGTCAAATTAGCAGTTACACAACATATTACGAAGGGAACTGAACGTGTCTGTCAGTCAAGAAGAAATCATCGCCGGTATCGCCGAGATCATCGAAGAGGTCACCGGTATCGAGCCCTCGGAGATCACCCCGGAGAAGTCGTTCGTCGACGACCTCGACATCGACTCGCTGTCGATGGTTGAGATCGCGGTGCAGACCGAGGACAAGTACGGCGTCAAGATCCCCGACGAGGACCTGGCCGGGCTCCGCACTGTCGGTGACGTCGTCAGCTACATCCAGAAGCTCGAGGAAGAGAACCCCGAAGCCGCCCAGGCGCTGCGCGCGAAGCTCGAGACCGACAACCCCGATGCCGTCGCCAACGTCAAGGCCAGGATGGAAGCCGACCACCAGTGACCAGACCTTCCACTGCTAACGGCGGTTTCCCCAACGTTGTGGTAACCGCCGTCGCGGCGACGACCTCGATCGCGCCGGACATCGAGAGCACGTGGAAGGGTTTGCTGGCCGGGGAGAGCGGCATCCGCGTGCTCGAAGACGAGTTCGTGACCAAGTGGGACCTGCCCGTCAAGATCGGTGGGCACCTCAAGGAGTCCGTCGACGACCACATGGGTCGACTGGACTTGCGCCGCATGTCCTACGTCCAGCGGCTGGCCAAGTGGCTCAGCGGTCAGCTCTGGGAGGCCGCAGGTAGCCCCGAAGTCAACCCCGACCGGTTCGCCGTCGTGGTCGGCACCGGTCTTGGCGGCGCCGAGAAGATCGTGGAGAGCTACGACCTGATGAACGAGGGCGGCCCCCGCAAGGTGTCGCCCCTGGCCGTGCAGATGATCATGCCCAACGGCGCCGCGGCGGTCGTGGGCCTGCAGCTCGGAGCCCGCGCCGGGGTGATGACCCCGGTGTCGGCTTGTTCGTCGGGCTCGGAGGCCATCGCCCACGCGTGGCGGCAAATCGTCATGGGCGATGCCGATGTCGCCGTGTGCGGCGGTGTCGAGGGTCCCATTGAGGCCCTGCCCATCGCGGCGTTCTCGATGATGCGGGCCATGTCGACCCGCAACGACGACCCCGAAGGGGCGTCCCGTCCGTTCGACAAGGACCGTGACGGCTTCGTGTTCGGCGAAGCGGGTGCGCTGATGCTCATCGAGACAGAGGAGCACGCCAAAGCACGCGGAGCCAAGCCGCTGGCCCGGTTGATGGGTGCCGGCATCACGTCGGATGCCTTCCACATGGTGGCGCCGGCACCGGACGGCTTGCGTGCCGGACGGGCGATGACGCGCGGGCTGGAGCTGGCAGGCTTGTCAGCCAAGGACATCGACCATGTCAACGCGCACGCGACCGCCACACCTATCGGTGACACGGCAGAAGCCAATGCCCTGCGGGCGGCCGGTTGTGAGCAGGCCCCGGTCTATGCGCCAAAGTCGGCGCTGGGTCACTCCATCGGCGCGGTGGGCTCCCTGGAATCGGTGCTGACGGTGCTCACACTGCGAGACGGCGTCATACCACCGACACTGAACTATCACACCCCTGATCCCGAGATCGACCTCGACGTCGTCGCGGGCTAGCCACGTTATGGCGACTATCAGTACGCCATCAACAACTCGTTCGGCTTTGGCGGACACAACGTCGCGCTGGTCTTCGGGCGGTACTGAGCACGACAAGTAGGACGTCCGGCGACGATGCGGGCCGCGAGCGGCCCGAGGAGGAGCCGGACAAGTAGGAAAGGAACGTTCGTAGTACCCATGAGCAGTTCGTCAACGTTGGCTACCGGGAACGGTTTCCCCAATATCGTCGTCACCGGCATTGCCATGACGACCGCCCTGGCGACCGACGTGGAGACCACGTGGAAGTTGCTGCTGGACGGGCAAAGTGGGATCCGCACGCTCCACGACCCGTTCGTCGAGGAGTTCGACCTGCCGGTCCGCATCGGTGGGCATCTGCTCGAGGAGTTCGACAGCCAGCTGGACCGCGTCGAGAACCGCCGGATGGGCTACCTGCAGAAGATGGCCACGGTGCTGGGCCGGCGGGTGTGGGAGAACGCCGGGTCGCCAGAGGTGGATCCCGGGCGGTTGATGGTGTCGATCGGCACCGGGATGGGCTCCAGTGAGGAGCTGATCTTCGCCTACGACGGCATGCGCGCACGTGGTTTGAAGGCGGTCTCTCCGCTGGTCATACAGATGTACATGCCCAATGGCGCGGCCGCCGCGGTCGGGTTGGAACGGCACGCCAAAGCCGGGGTGATGACCTCGGTATCGGCGTGCGCGTCCGGCTCGGAGAGCATCGCCCGCGCCTGGCAGCAGATCGCGCTGGGCGAGGCGGACATCGCGATCTGTGGTGGCGTCGAGACCAAGATCGAGGCGGTGCCGATTGCGGGCTTCGCCCAGATGCGCATCGTGTTGTCCACCAACAACGACGACCCCGCTGGCGCCTGCCGCCCGTTCGACAAGGACCGCACGGGCTTCGTCTTCGGCGAGGGCGCCGCGCTTTTGGTCATCGAGACCGAAGAGCACGCCAAGGCCCGCGGCGCCAACATCCTGGCCCGGATCATGGGGGCCAGCGTCACCTCGGACGGCTTCCACATGGTGGCGCCGGACCCCAACGGCGAGCGGGCCGGGCACGCGATGACGCGGGCGATCCAACTCGCCGGCCTCACGCCGGCCGACATCAGCCACGTCAACGCCCACGCCACCGGCACCTCGGTCGGCGACTTGGCCGAGGGCAAGGCCATCAACAACGCCCTCGGCGCGCACGGCGGAGATGCGGCGGTGTACGCACCCAAGTCCGCGCTGGGCCACTCGGTCGGCGCGGTCGGCGCCGTGGAATCGATCTTGACCGTGCTGGCACTGCGTGACCAGGTCGTTCCGCCTACCCTGAACCTAGTGAACCTGGACCCGGAGATCGACCTCGACGTGGTGGCGGGCAAGCCGCGGCCGGGCGACTACCAGTACGCCATCAATAATTCGTTCGGATTCGGCGGGCACAACGTGGCAATCACGTTTGGCCGCTACTAGATCGAACCATCATTGGAACAGGAGACCTGCGATGACGACCGTGGCCCCAGATGTGGTTGACGAGTCGCTCGACCCGCGCGATCCGCTGCTGCGCCTCAGCAGGTTCTTCGACGACGGCAGCATAGAGCTGCTGCACGAGCGTGACCGCTCCGGTGTGTTGGCCGCCGCCGGAAGCGTGAACGGCTTGCGCACAGTCGCTTTCTGCACCGATGGCACCGTGATGGGCGGTGCCATGGGTCTGGAAGGCTGCACGCACATCGTCAACGCCTACGACACTGCCATCGAAGAGCAGAGCCCGATCGTGGGCATCTGGCACTCCGGCGGGGCACGGCTGGCCGAGGGCGTGCGCGCGCTGCACGCGGTCGGGCTGGTGTTCGAGGCGATGATCCGGGCGTCCGGATACATTCCGCAGATCTCAGTGGTGGTCGGTTTCGCCGCCGGGGGCGCGGCCTACGGGCCGGCGCTGACCGACGTCGTCGTGATGGCGCCGGACAGCCGGGTGTTCGTCACCGGGCCCGACGTCGTGCGCAGCGTTACCGGCGAAGACGTCGACATGGCCTCGCTCGGCGGCCCGGACACTCACCACAAGAAGTCCGGGGTGTGCCACATCGTCGCCGACGACGAGGCCGACGCGTACGAGCGTGGCCGCCGGTTGGTCGGATTGTTCTGCCAGCAAGGGCATTTCGACCGCAGCAAAGCCGAGGCGCACGAGACCGACCTGCATGCGTTGTTGCCGGCTTCGCCGCGACGCGCCTACGACGTGCACCCGCTCGTCATCGCATTGCTCGATGACGACGCGCCCTTCGACGAGTTCCAGGCCAAGTGGGCACCGTCAATGGTGGTCGGTCTGGGCCGGTTGTCAGGCCGCACGGTCGGCGTGCTGGCCAACAACCCGCTGCGGCTCGGCGGTTGCCTCAACTCGGAAAGTGCCGAGAAGGCAGCGCGTTTCGTGCGTCTTTGCGATGCGTTCGGCATCCCGCTGGTCGTGATCGTCGACGTTCCCGGCTACCTGCCGGGTGTAGACCAGGAATGGGGCGGCGTGGTGCGCCGCGGCGCGAAACTGCTGCACGCGTTCGGCGAGGCCACTGTTCCGCGAGTCACCCTGGTTACCCGAAAGATCTACGGCGGCGCCTATATTGCGATGAACTCGCGTTCTTTGAACGCCACCAAGGTGTTCGCATGGCCGGATGCCGAGGTCGCGGTGATGGGCGCCAAGGCAGCCGTCGGGATTCTGCACAAAAAGAAGCTGGCGGCCGCGCCGGACGACGAGCGCGAGGCACTGCACGACGAGCTTGCCGCCGAGCACGAGCGGCTCGCCGGCGGTGTGGACAATGCGATCGACATCGGTGTGGTCGACGAGAAGATCGACCCCGCCCACACTCGCAGCAAGCTCACCGAGGCGTTGGCCCAGGCGCCGGCACGGCGCGGGCGCCACAAGAACATTCCGCTGTAAGGCGCTACTTGATGAGGGCCGAAATCAATGCCCTGCCGATTTTCGACTGGGCGCGGCTGCGCAGCCGGTACCAGGCATCGCCGTGGGCGGCGCTCGAGATGCCGATCTCGCCCTTTTGATCGTCAAGCTTCAGCAGCTTCTCCGCGGTGCGGTGCGCGAACCGCTCCTTGTCCTCGGGCGAAAGCTCGCACTGTTGCAGGAATTCCATCGCGGCGAAGTTGTCCTGGAACGGATAGTCGACGGAAAACATGAGGTTGTCCAGGCCCAGCATCGCCCGCGCACAGTCGAACACCGGTACGTCGAAAACCCCGCTGCTGGTGATGAATACATTTTGCCGCAAGTAGTAGCCGACGCTGTTGCGCATCGGCGATTGTGGCACCTCTTTGCTGTCTGATTCGGCGCCCAGCAACCACCCGGCCATCGTCAGTCCGACGTTGAGCCGGGTGAAGCAAAACGGAAGCAGCTCCCCCATGTGCCCGACGATGACCTTCAAATTCGGATGACGATCGAACACCCCGGCGCAGATCAACCTGAGCAGATGCGTTCCGGTTTCCACCGGCCAGCCCCAGGTAGGCACCAGCGCCGGATCGAAAGGCGCGTAGTAGCGATCCACCACCTCCGGCGGCGGGTCAGTGGGATGAATGTAGATCGGAACGCCCAAAGATTCGGCCCGGCCGAGCAGCACATCGAATGACGGGTCGTCGAGATAACGCCCGTTGGTGTGTCCGTTGATCAGCGCGCCTTTGAAGCCGAGATCACGAACGGCGCGCTCCAGTTCGTCGGCGGCGTCAGCCGGCGACTGGGTCGGCAGCATGGCAAAGCCGGCGAACCGGGCCGGGTGCGCGGCGACCGCAGCTGCCAACCAGTCGTTGACTTCGCGGCTGACCGCGACCGCCAACTCGGCCTGCTCATCGGCGAGCACTTGGACACCGGGCTGGACGTGTGAGAGCACCTGCACGTCGATCCCGGCGGCGTCCATGAGGCGGATGCGGTCGGCTCCGACGTCGCTGAGACGGGCCCGGACGGGCTGGTATTTCCGTTGCAGCGGTTCGGGAAACAAGTCCCATACCCGTGGATGAAGAAACGCTTCTTCCAATGCCACCACTCGGGATACCGACGATGTGCTCGCCAT
This sequence comes from Mycobacterium sp., assembly GCF_049280035.1. GTDB lineage: Bacteria > Actinomycetota > Actinomycetes > Mycobacteriales > Mycobacteriaceae > Mycobacterium. The sequence continues at coordinate 6,217 of NZ_JBAPPI010000278.1, forward strand.
TTGACTCACCCGGGCTTGGTCGCGGTGACGGCATGGGTGCGGAAAAACGGTAGTCCCCACCAGGCGCGCCAGCCAAGGTCTTGTCGCCTGACGTCTGCCATGCCGCGGTGCCGAAGCCAGGTGGCATAACGACGGGTAAAACCGAGGTCAGCGACTACGGCGTGGCCGCCCGGGCGCAGCACCCGCACGGCCTCGTCAATCGCTGACCGCCGCGCGTCGTTGCTCGGCAGATTGTGGATCGCGAGGTTGCTCACGACCAGATCGAAGGACTCGTCGGGAAACCCAAGATCGGTCATGTCCCGAGTGTGCAGTTCGACCCGATCGGCTACACCCTCGGCATCGGCATTCGCCCACGTCGCCCGCATGGAGTTGCCGGTCTGGTCGGCCCGCCAAATATCTACTCCCACAGCCTTTCCGCGCGGCACCAACTTGGCCGCGGTCAACAACACCGCGCCGCGTCCGCAGCCGAGGTCGAGCACCCGTTCATCGCCCCGCAGATCAATTCCGGTCAGCAGGCGTGCCCATACCTCGAACTTTCCTCGCCGGCTGAACCGCCAGACGCTGACCCCGGCGGCGATCAGCATGACAGCAACGACGGCGGCCACGAGTCCCGACAGCGTTCGTCCGGTCGCCAGCCACCGGCCAGCCAAAACCGCTGCGGCAAGGCACGACAGCAGATAGCCGACCAACACGACCGGCGCCGGAATCAACCGGTAGTCCCCGTCCACCCCATACCGCCCCCGCAGGCGAGTGAAATCAGTTGCCAGCCCAGTCATCCTGCTCGCCTCCGTAGGTTGCCGCCCGGTGGTCTCGGACGAGTCGTTCGAGGATCGGAAGAGCTTTCGCCGCGGCGCGTTTCACCGCCTCGCCGGTCGGCGCATCAGTTGGCTCGAAGGCCCGCCGCACAGTGTCGGCGAGCTGATCCGCCTTCTGCTCCAAGGTCAACGTGATCGACGGGGGGTGAAACGGTTCTGCCGCAAAGAAACCGAAGACGATGGTGGGCAGGGTGTAGTCGAGATCTATCAAATGCAGGTCGGGCCGCAGCATGGCCTCCGCGGCGAGCACACCGAGATAGTCGCGGTTGACACCAAGCTTGCTTTCCTCCAGGCGATGATGATGCGCCGCGGCAAGAAAAGTGCCCAGGGTATCGGCGTCGCGCGTGTAGAGCGCCCGCAGCACCGGACGGTTCATCGCCTCGACGAACAGCCGCCGCAGGTAGCGATGCAGCGCGACCTCAGCAGGATCATTGCGGACCGCGTCAACAATCGCGTCCGCCATCGCCGCCGCCTCGCGGGCGCTGACCGCATGGAACACTTCCTCGCGAGAACGCCAGTGCAGATAGATCGTGCCTTTACCGACACCGGCGCGACGGGCCAATTCATCGATGGTCACCCGGCGATAGCCCCACGACAGCAGCAACTCGCGGGCGGTATCAAGAATCCGATCGGCCCGTTCTCGCCGATCGCCGCGGGCGCGTTCCACCACCACGCCAGTCACCTTATGACTAGAATACGGTTTTAGTCAACAGTCATCCCGAGCAGCTTTCAGAAGATGACGCAGCGCTGCGATGCAGACGCTGAATCCAGTGCCTGCAGATTCTTAGGAGTCCAAGAACCGCTGAACGGCCTCCGTGAGGATCCGTCCGCCCTTGGTGTTGAGATGAATGCCGTCGATGTGGAACTGCCAACCGTTGATCCGAGAGATCCGATCAAAGCTTTGGCGCAGGATCATTTCCCGGAACAGGTAATCGCGATAGAAGGATGCGAACGAGAAGTGCGTAAACGCTTTTGCCGTCCCTGCACGTACGAGTTGGTCCTCGAAAGACTCCCAGAACGGGATGTAGTCCGTACGCCCCGTTGACGCAACGTTGCGGACGACGCCGTTATAGGTGGCGATCAGTTCGTTGAGCCGCGCCTGCACAGGATGGCGGGAATTGGGGTCTTCTCCCAGTGGGGCAAGGGAACTCACCCCGATCCTTGCGTTGGCCCGCTGCTGCAGCTTGTGCACGATGAAGTTGAGGTTCTCCTCGAACCCCGCTGGGGACGGCTCTTCGGAGAGCCGCTTCGATACCCGTACGAATCGCCGGAAATTCGGAAAGACGCTCGCCAGGATGTCGTTCGTGCCGATGAGGACGATCACCCGCTCCGGCCGCAAGGTGATCACTCGGTCTAGAACCCCGACGGTGTTGAACGACAGATCCCCGCCCACGCCGAGGTTGATGAACCGAAACCGGCTGTTTTGCGGCCGCTTCTCCAGTTCGTCGATCCACCTGTAGGTTCCCCTCGACGCGGTGGTGCTCGAGCCCAGGCAGGCAATCGTTTCAACCTGCTGGGCCCGCCTCGGCGGATCGCTCATTGCCCGCGACCGAGAATCTGACACAGCACCTGGCCGAGGCGATTTTCTGGCGACCCTGGCAGCGCGCGGGTGCGCCAGGCGACGAAGTCGTCGGGACGCACTAGCAGCGCCTGATCGGGCGATAAACCCGTCAGTTCTGCCCATCGACCCTCGATGTCGCATATCTCGCTTTCGGTGCCGATGCTGTGCACGCTGATCGGGACATTCAGCGTGGTGGATACCGCATCGGCTGCACTTGCCCAGGGCGCGCCGGATGCACCGGTGAAGAGCGTGAAACCGGGTCCGACTAAGTCGAGCGTCGAGATGCGTCGACCTGCGCGGTGCACCCAGGCATGGGGCACCCGGGTACCGGGTTGTGCTCGCAGCTCCTCCACCAGTGACACGGCGTGGGAATCGGCCGGTGCGGAATCGTCGAAGATGACAGCTGCTGAGACGTATTGGTAGCCGATGAGCACAGCGAACATCGGCGCCTCCTCGTCCGCCGGCAATTGCGGACGGTTGTCGTCCAACCGCAAGAAGGCTTCCGCCGGCCCAGTGAGCGACTGGCGCGCATTGAAGCGTCCAACCGGGTGTCGCTCGGTGTGGTAGGTGGCGAGTAAAGCGGGGTCGGCCATCCCGTTCAAGACGGCGGCCAGCTTCCAAGCCAGGTTGTGCGCACTTTGAATAGCAGTGTTGGCTCCACCAGCCTTGAAGGGCGGCATGGTGTGGGCCGAGTCGCCGACGAGAAAGACTCGGCCACTTTGGAATTGGTCGGCCACCTGCTCGTAGGGCTGCCAGGGCGCGACATCGATGATTTCCACGTCGATCGGCTCACCGATCGCTTTCGTCAATACATCACGGCAACGCTGCGCAGTGAACTGAGCGGCGGTCTCCCCGTCGCCGGGGAAGTACGTAGTGATGAAAATGCCGAAGTCCTCGCGCACCGGCAAAAATATGCCGTCCGCATCTGCGTTCTTGACTTGCACGGCGTCGCCGTCGCCGAGCTTGGGGACGAACTTTCGCCACGGCGCCCGAAAGTAGATGAACACGACATAGATTGGCAGTGCCCCGAAGCCTGAGGTCGTCACGCCAAGCGCATTGCGGATCGGGCTGTGCACGCCGTCGGCGGCGACGAGATAGTCGGCGCGCACTGTCTCCGCTGCTCCCGAATCCCGTTCTCGCACTAAGGCGGTGATGCCGGAGTCATCTTGTTCGAACGAGCACAACTCGGTCCCATACTGCACCTGGCTGTGCTGCCGACGGATGTGCGCGAGCAGCATCGGCTCAAATGCGCTCTGTGGGCAGTATTGCCCGGCAGGCTCGGGGCTCAGCTCGTTGAAGGGCGAGAAGATCGCGTCAACGTCGAACCCTTCCGATTCTTCCGTGCTGTTCAGCGTCGGCTTGGCGACCATGTCCGAGACTCCCTCGGCGATCGCGTGGACCTCTTCGGCGAGGCCCAGACTGCGCAGGACCTCCAGGCTGCGGAAACTCAGGTTGCGCGCTTTCGGGTAGATGAAGACCTCGTCGCGCTTTTCGACCAGCAGCGAACGGACGCCGTGCTTAGCCAGCAGCGCCGAGGTGGCCAGGCCGCCCGCGCCGGCGCCGACGATCAATACCGGGACATGCGTGACGCTCATCGCGATCCCCTTTCTATGCGGAACTAACTAGTTCCGTCTAGACCAATGTGGCAGCTTCGGCTGCAACACGCAACTGCTAACGCATCGGTGCGCCGGTGAGCGGCAAAATCACATCTTCGAGCACCCGCCGGACGTACACCCGGTCAATCGGCCGCCCCGTCATCACCCGCAGCACGTTGAGGCCCAAGGCGACGTCGGGTATCAGACTCAGATCGCGGTCGGCCGGTATCTCCCCGCGAGCCACCGCATAGTCCAGCACCGCCCGCACCACGTGCCGCGGAGTGGACAGCACAAGGTCGTCCAAGGCGGCCGCCAGGACGGGATTGTGCATCGCTGCCGTCGCCACCCCGACAATCACCTGAATTGTGCTCAGCTCAGCGTCATTCAGGTCAGGTACGGCTGCGACCAGCGCCTCGATGTCGCCGCGAAGGCTGCCGGTGTTCGGCGGCTCGACGGGTCCCAGTCGCCGTCTCCAGTGAGCGATCGCATCGGCCACCACCACGGCCTTCGACGGCCAGCGACGATATATCGCGGCCTTACCCACGCCGGCGCGGGACGCGATGTCGTCCATGCTCAACCGGTCGTAACCCTGCGCGGCCACACCAGCCAGCGCCGCATCGAGGATGGCTGCGTCCAGCGACCGATCCAGGCGTCCCTGGCTTCGTGCCGGGCGCCGGGTCACCCCCGGCTGGCCGCTCTCCAGCTCCATGGTCCGTCCCCTAGCCGATACGGATTAGTTCCGTTCAATGATAGCGCGTGCGCCTCAGTCGAAGCGCGTCAAAAACTCCTCGGCCACGCCGATTACTCGGTCGCGGTCGGCGGCGACCAAGCCGATCCGGGTGCGACGATCCACGATGTCGTCGGCGGTCAGCGCACCCTCATGGGTGATCGCGTACTCGAACTCCGCCCTGGTCACGTCGATCCCGTCGGCCACCGGGTCGGCCGGCCGCTCGCACCTGGCGGCGGCGATGACGTTGGCCGCCTCGGCCCCATAACGCAGGACCAGCGACTCCGGCAAGCCCGCCATCGGCGCCACGCTTGACCCCGGATTTGCCGGCGCGCCGACCAATGGCAGGTTTCGGGTCCGGCACTCGCCGGCGTCCAGACCACGCAATTCGATTGCCCGGTCCAGGACGTCCTGGGCCATATGCCGGTACTCGGTCAGCTTGCCCCCGACCACGCTGATCACCCCAGAGGGTGACTCGACCACGGCATGGTTGCGTGACACGTCCGCGCTGCGCCCGGCTCCGGTGTCGATCAGCGGCCGCAGCCCGGCATAGGCACCGATCACATCGGCGCTTTCCAGCGTGATACCCAGCGCAGTGTTGACGACGTCCAGCAAGAACTTCACCTCGGCCGAAGTCGGCTGTGGCACATCAGGAATTGGCCCGGGTGCTTCTTCGTCCGTCAGTCCAAGGTAGACCCGTCCCAGCTGTTCGGGCATGGCGAACACGAAGCGGTTGAGCTCACCCGGTATCGGAATCGTCAGCGCCGCCGTGGGATTGCCGAGGGCTGCGGCATCGAAGACGAGGTGGGTGCCGCGGCTGGGGCGTAGCTTCAGCGACGGGTCGATCTCGCCTGCCCACACCCCGGTGGCGTTGATGACGACGCGTGCCGACATGTCGAACGACTCGCCGCTCCGTTGGTCGGTCAACCGCAGCGACATCCCGTTGGCCTCGGATGCGGCGGTATAAGTCAGGATTCGGGCCCCGTGTTGGGCGGCGGTACGCGCGACGGCAGCAACTAGTCGGGCGTCGTCGATCAGTTGCCCGTCGTAGGCGAGCAGGCCACCGTCGAGTCCGTCCCGTCGAACGGCCGGCGCCATCTCGCTGACACGCTGCGCGGGAATGCGGCGAGAACCGGGCAGGATGGACGCCGGCGTGCCCGCCGTCTTCCGCAATACGTCGCCGGCCAGGAAACCGGCTCGCACCAATGCCCGCTCCATTCGTCCCATCGACGGCAACAGCGGGACCAGTTGTGGCATAGCCCGAACCAGGTGAGGAGCGTTGCGCGTCATCAGGATTCCGCGTTCGACAGCACTGCGCCTGGCGATGCCGATGTTGCCGGTTGCCAGGTAGCGCAGCCCGCCGTGCACCAGCTTGGAGCTCCACCGGCTGGTGCCGAACGCGAGATCGTGCTTCTCCACCAACGTCACTCGCAGGCCTCTAGACGCGGCGTCCAGCGCGATGCCGGTGCCGGTGATACCGCCGCCGATCACGACCACATCAGTCGGCTCGCCATCGGCCAGCGCATTCAGGTCGGCGGTGCGGCGTGCTGCGTTGAGGGCAGTCGAGGTCATGACAGGTATCCGTTCAACGAGTAAGCGAGTTCGGCGGCCAGCGCATCGGCGGCCAGGATCGGGCGAACGATCTCGGCGGACTGAATCGTCGATTGGGTAATCAGCAGCACCATCGCCGCGAGCCGGTGCGGGTCGCCGGGGCGCACGCTGCCGTCGCGTTGGGCCGCACGCAGATTGTCAGCGAGCGCGTCGATCAGCATCTGCTGACTGCGGCCAAGCCGCTGGGCGATATAGACAAGTGCCAGCTCCGACCGCAGCACCGCCATCACCAGCTCGTCGCGTCGCAGGTGTTCGGCCACCGCCACCACCCGGTCGACCAGGGCCGCACGGCCGCTTCCGCGCACCGGCACGTCATCCAACGCGGCGGTGATGTGGCTGGTCAGCAGTGCCGCCAACACCGAGCGGGTGTCCGGCCAGCGGCGATAGACGGTCGGACGGCTGACGCCCGCTCGTCGCGCAATCTCAGCCAGCGTCACGCGCTCGACCCCGAAATCGATCACGCAGCTCGCGGCGGCGGCCAGGATCCGCTCTCCGATCTCCACCGGAGCATTACTGATTGACAGCATATGTAATACTGTAACGCATGTCTGACCAATTGCTGCCCCGGATGAAGTGGAATGCCTGGGGTGACCCGCGGGATGCCAAACCCCTCTCCGAGGGCATCAGCTCGCTGTTGAAGCAGGCTCTGGGGCTGACGGACTCGCCTGCAGCCGAATTTGACGCCGATCAGGTGAAGCTGCGCCCGTCGGCGTTGGCGGACGTCCACCGCGAAGCGATGGCCGCCATCGTGGGGCCGGACCATTGCCGAGTCGGCGACCGCGACCGACTGCTGCATGCCGGCGGCAAGTCCACCCTGGATCTATTGCGGCGCAGGGACTCCGGCGTACAAGAAGCGCCCGACGCGGTGTTGCTGCCCGGCACTGACGACGAGGTTGCCGCGATTCTGCGGTACTGCTCGCGGCATGGCATCGCCGTCGTCCCGTTCGGCGGCGGCACCAGCGTGGTCGGTGGACTCGATCCCATTCGCGGCGAGTTCAGCGCTGTCGTGTCGCTGGACTTGCGGCGCTTCGACCAACTGCTCGGTTTCGATGCGGTGTCCGGCGAGGCTGAGTTCGGCGCCGGCGTCACCGGCCCGCGGGCCGAGCAACTGCTCGCTGAGCACGGATTTTCGCTTGGGCATTTTCCACAGAGCTTTGAATTCGCCAGCCTGGGCGGTTTTGCCGCGACCCGATCGTCGGGCCAGGATTCGGCCGGGTACGGCCGGTTCGACGACATGGTTCGCGGCTTGCACGTCATTACGCCCGCAGGCGAGCTGGATCTGGGCCGGGCCCCAGAGTCGGCGGCCGGTCCGGATCTGCGGCAACTGCTGATCGGGTCGGAGGGCGTCTTCGGCATCATCACCCGGGTGCGAGTTCGGGTGCATCCGAAGCCCGACGTCACGCGCTATGAGGCGTGGTCGTTTCCCGACTTCGCCACTGGGACAGCCGCATTGCGCGCCGTCACCCAAACCGGCGCCGGCCCGACCGTAATCAGACTCTCCGACGAAGCCGAGACCGGCGTCAACCTGGCCACCACCGAGGCGATTGGCGAAACTCAGATCACCGGCGGCTGCTTGGCGATCACCGTGTTCGAGGGCACGGCGGCGCATGCCGATAGCCGGCACGCCGAAACCCGGCAGCTGATGGCCGACCACGGCGGCACGTCGCTGGGCGAAGCCCCGGCGCGGGTCTGGGAGCATGGCCGGTACGGCGCCCCGTACCTACGTGACTCGCTGCTGGCCGCCGGTGCACTCTGCGAGACACTCGAGACCGCCACCGATTGGTCGAATATCCCCGCGCTGAAAGCCGCAGTCACCGATGCGCTCACCGCCGCGCTGGCCGAATCCGGTACGCCGGCGCTGGTGTTGTGCCACATTTCGCATGTGTACGCCACCGGTGCTTCGCTGTACTTCACCGTCGTCGCCGGACAACGCGGGAACCCGATTGACCAATGGCGCACCGCGAAGGCCGCTGCGTGCGATGCGATCGTGGCCACCGGCGGGACGATCACCCATCATCACGCGGTCGGCGCCGATCACCGGCCCTGGATGCGCGACGAGGTGGGCGAGTTGGGCATCCAGGTGTTGCGGGCGGTCAAATCGACATTGGATCCTGCGGGAATTCTCAATCCCGGCAAGCTGATTCCGTGATCACGCGGCGCGACGATGCAGAGCAATAAAGCGATGCGGGGGCACCTCCCGCTTGCGGGGGCGAGGAGCGGCGCCGTATGACCCGCCGCGAAATCGGTCGCGTGACTGTGCTGACCAATCCGGCATCGGGACACGGAAACGCACCGCACGCCGCCGAAAAGGCGGTCGAGCGGCTGCAGCAGCGTGGCGTCGACGTCGTGGCAATCGTCGGCAGCGACGCCGAGCACGCACGTCGGCTGCTGCATGCTGCGGTCGAAAAGGGCACCGATGCACTGTTGGTCGTCGGCGGCGATGGAGTGATCTCCGATGCGCTGCAAGCTCTGGCCTGCACGGATATTCCGCTGGGAATCATTCCCGCCGGCACCGGTAACGATCATGCCCGCGAATTCGGGCTGCCGTCAAAGGATCCGGTTGCCGCCGCCGACGTTGTCGCTGACGGCTGGACCGAAACCGTTGACCTGGGCCGCATTCGCGACCGCAAAGGTGTCACCAAGTGGTTCGGCACAGTCGCGGCCGCAGGATTCGACTCGCTGGTAACCGATCGGGCCAACCGGATGCCTTGGCCGCGCGGTCGGATGCGCTACAACCTGGCGATGCTCGCCGAGCTGTCCCAGCTGAGGCTACTGCCGTTCCGGCTGATGCTCGACGGACGCGACGAGATCCTCACCGACCTCACCCTTGCTGCATTCGGCAACACCCGCAGCTACGGCGGCGGAATGCTGATCTGCCCCAACGCCGATCCTGCCGACGGCCAGCTCGACATCACCATGGTGCACTCGGCGTCGCGCACCCGGCTGATTCGCCTGTTCCCCACCGTCTACAAAGGCAGCCATATCGGTCTTGCTGAGGTGACAACGGCGCGCGCGACATCCGTCGACGTGGAATCACCGGGCATCAATGCCTATGCCGACGGCGAGTATGCCTGCGCTCTGCCCGCTGAGATCTCGGCGGTCTCGGGCGCTCTGCGGATCTTGCGGCCTAACCGACTCCACGGCTGAGCCAGGAGACCTCGGCGCCGTCACCGCCGTCGCGATACGCCTCCAACGCCTCATCCCAAGCCGTACCCAGCGCCGAATCCAACTGGGCGGCCAGCGCGTCGGCGCCGTCGGCCATCATCGCTCGCAGCCGCATCTCGCCGATCATCACGTCGCCGTTGGCGCTCATCGCTCCGCTCCACAGTCCCAGCTGGGGTGTGTGGCTGAACCGCTGCCCGTCGACGCCGGGACTGGGATCCTCGGTGACTTCAAACCGCAGCACCGACCAGGAACGCAAGGCATTGGCCAACCGGGCGCCGGTGCCCACCGGACCCACCCAATTGGTCACCGCACGCAACTGTCCGGGCACCGCCGGTTGCGGGGTCCACTTCAGGTTGGGTGTGGCGGTCAGCGTCGACGACAACGCCCACTCGACATGCGGACACACCGCGGCGGGCGAGGCGTGGACATACACCACGCCGGTCGTCACATCGGCGAACTGGTTCGACGCGCGCATCTGCTGCTCCTTCGGCTCCACGAGGGACGTCTTCCCCAACGACCTGGTGAACCCGACGAGCATGATCTACCGAAAATTATGTGCCTTGCGTGTCTATTGTGCCTCGTGAGGCCCATGTTGCGCTAGTCCGAGTTGTAGGCGGCCAACACGCTGTCCGACAGCGCCGGCCACGCCGGCAGCGCCCAGTCGCCGAAATCGCGGTCGGTGAGCACTACCAGCGCGAGCTTCGCCTCTGGATCTGCCCAGATCAAGGTGCCTGTTTGGCCGAAATGGCCGTAGCTGCCCGGCGAGTTGTGCGAACCGGTCCAGTGCGGGGATTTGGAGTCCCTGATCTCGAAGCCCAGCCCCCAATCGTTGGGTCGCTGCACCCCGTAGCCAGGCAAAACGCCGTCGAGTCCGGGAAACTGCACGGTGATCGCGTCGGCGTGCATCTGCGCCGACACCGTCGTCGGACATAGCAGGTCACCGGCGAAGACCGCCAGGTCCGCGACCGTCGAGGTCGCCCCGAACCCGGCAGCCTGCGTGCCGCCGTCCAGTCGGGTGGCGGCCATCCCCAGCGGTTCGAACACCGCCTCGGTCAGGTAACGGCCGAACTCGATGCCGGATGCCTGTTGCACCGTCTCGGCAAGCACCGTGAAACCGTAGTTGGAATACACCCGACGAGTGCCAGGCCAGGCCAAGGTGTCATGAGATTCCATCGCCAACCCCGAGGCGTGGGCCAGCAGATGCCGAACCGTCGATCCGGGCGGCCCCGCCGCGGTATCGAGTTCGATGGCCCCTTCTTCGACGGCGACCTGCACCGCCCGCGCCACCAAAAGCTTGGTCACCGACGCCAGGGCGAATTGCCGTTGGGTGTCACCGTGGCTGGCCAGCACGCCCGACGGCCCAACCACTGCAGCGGCCGCGGCGGCAACCGGCCAGTCGTCGAGTTCATCCAGTGCGACCATCTCGCAGGGAGCCTATCGACCAAGCACTAGGTTGGTCAGCATGAGTCACTTGGTGCGCGGCGTGGTTTCACGAACGAAGGGCAAGCCGGTCGAGCTGGTCGACATCGTCGTCCCCGATCCCGGACTCGGTGAGGTGGTAGTCAACGTAACCGCCTGCGGCGTGTGCCACACCGACCTGACCTACCGCGAGGGCGGGATCAACGACGAATACCCCTTCCTGCTTGGCCACGAGGCCGCGGGCACCGTCGAAGCGGTGGGACCGGGCGTGACGGCGGTTGAGCCGGGCGACTTCGTGATCCTGAACTGGCGTGCGGTGTGCGGCCAGTGCCGCGCCTGCAAACGTGGCCGACCCAACCTGTGCTTCGACACTTTCAACGCCGAGCAGAAAATGACACTCACCGACGGCACCGAGCTGACGCCGGCGCTCGGGATCGGGGCGTTCGCCGACAAAACTCTGGTCGCTGCCGGGCAGTGCACCAAGGTCGATCCCGAGGCCGACCCGGCCGTGGCCGGCCTGCTGGGCTGCGGGGTGATGGCCGGTTTGGGTGCGGCCATCAACACCGGTGCGGTGACGCGTGATGACACGGTCGCGGTGATCGGTTGCGGCGGCGTCGGCGACGCGGCGATCGCCGGGGCGGCGCTGGTCGGCGCCAAGCGGATCATCGCCGTCGACACCGACAACACCAAACTCGAGTGGGCCCGCAAGTTCGGCGCCACCCACACCGTCAACGCTTGCGAATTCGATGTCGTCAAGACCATCCAGGACCTCACCGACGGGTTCGGCGCCAATGTGGTCATCGACGCCGTCGGCCGACCAGAAACTTGGGAGCAGGCCTTCTATGCCCGCGATCTTGCGGGAACCGTTGTGCTAGTGGGTGTTCCGACACCGGATATGCGCATCGACATGCCGCTGGTCGACTTCTTCTCGCATGGCGGCGCATTGAAGTCGTCCTGGTACGGCGACTGCCTACCCGAACGCGACTTCCCCACCCTGATCGACCTCTATCTGCAGGGCCGGTTGCCGCTGGAGAAGTTCGTCTCGGAGCGCATCGGCCTCGGCGATATCGAGGAGGCGTTCCGCAAAATGCACGACGGCAAGGTGCTGCGCTCGGTGGTGATGCTGTGATTGAGGCCATCGAGCGTGTTGTCACCCACGGCACCTTCGAACTCGATGGTGGCAGTTGGGAAGTCGACAACAACATCTGGGTGGTCGGCGACGATTCCGACGTCGTGGTGTTCGACGCCGCGCACACGGCGGCACCGATCGTGGCGGCCGTCGGTGGCCGAAATGTGGTGGCGGTGGTTTGCACACACGGTCACAACGACCATGTGACCGTGGCCCCCGAACTCGGCGATACGCTCGACGCGCCGGTACTGCTCCATCCCGGCGATGACGTGCTGTGGCGGATGACCCACCCGGACAGAGACTTTCGCGCGGTTTCCGACGGGGACACGCTGAATGTCGGCGGCACCGAGCTGCGGGCGCTGCACACTCCAGGGCACTCCCCGGGCTCGGTGTGCTGGTATGCGCCGGACCTGGGCGCGGTGTTCAGCGGGGACACACTGTTCTCCGGCGGACCCGGTGCCACCGGGCGCTCATTTTCAGACTTCCCGACCATCCTGCAATCGATCTCGGGCCGCCTAGGAAAGCTTCCCGCCGACACCGTCGTCTACACCGGCCATGGCGATACCACCAGCATCGGCGACGAGATCGTCCACTACGACGAATGGGTGACCCGGGGCCACTAGCGGCCGTCGAGAATTCTGCGTTTCTCGGTCTCGAACTCCGCTTCAGTCAAGGCTCCGGAATCCCGCAGGCCCGCTAGGGTTTTGAGCTGTTCGATTTTGACCGCCTCGTCGGCGGGTAGGTGCGCGGGCGTCGGGGTCGCCACCGGTGACAACGGCTCGCCCATCGGTTGCCACGCCGGCAAGGTTGAGGTTCGGGTGCGAGCCAGCCAGATCGGTGCCGCTATTGTGCCGATCAGGCCTAACACGAAGAGACCGACGAATATCCACACCAACGAGCCGGATGAGCTGGTACCGCCGTGACCGAACGCCAGTTGGGGGTTGATGAATCCATTGACCTGTCCTTTGGCGGTGACTGTGTAGTCACCCTCGGCGGGAACCTGCATCACCCACACCCGGATGTGAACGTCGTTATTGACTGACGTTGTGACACCATAGTTTTCAGTCAGTTGTGGCTGTGCAACACCCGCCGGCGGGTCGAAGCCTACCTCGAGGTCCGGCACCGGCAGCCCGCCTCCGGACACGTTGCCGACGGTAACGGTATGAAAGCTGATGGTGGCTTCCCCGGCGGGAAGATGCACGGTGCCCGAACCCGGGATGGGCACCTCGCCGTACGCGTTGAACTTGTCCAGGACGAATGCGTTGAGCGTCAGGGTGAGAACGAAGCCGATGATCGATCCCACCAACAGCACGATGGCAAGTGCCAGCGAAATCTTTGCGAGCCCTCTGCTTGTCATTCACGGAGTGTGACACTGTGAGCGCAGAGCTGCCAGCGAAACAGGCTCGCATCGATTGAGGAGTAATACCCATGGCCACCAATCTCGTCGCCACCGTGCCCGACCTGTCCGGGAAGCTGGCTGTCGTTACCGGATCCAACAGCGGGCTGGGATTCGGCTTGGCCCGTCGGCTGTCGGCGGCCGGCGCCGACGTTGTCATGGCGATCCGCAACCGCGCCAAGGGTGAGGCCGCGATCGACGAGATCCGTGCGACTGTTCCGGACGCGAAGCTGACCATCAAACCCCTCGACCTGTCGTCTCTGGCCGGTGTCGCCGCGTTGGGCGAACAACTCAACGCCGAAGGTCGCCCGATTGACATCCTGATCAACAACGCCGGGGTGATGACTCCGCCGAAACGCGACACCACCACCGACGGATTCGAATTACAGTTCGGCAGTAACCATCTCGGACATTTCGCACTCACAGCGCATCTGCTGCCGCTGCTGCGCGCCGCGGGCCACGCGAGGGTGGTCTCGCTGAGCAGCTTGGCCGCGCGCCAAAGCGGCCGCATCCACTTCGACGATCTGCAATTCGAGAAGTCGTATGCGCCGATGCAGGCATATGGGCAATCGAAACTGGCGGTGCTGATGTTCGCCCGCGAGTTGGACCACCGCAGCCGCGAGGCCGGCTGGGGCATCCTGTCCACTGCCGCGCACCCCGGCTTGACCAAGACCAACTTGCAGATCAGTGGCCCGTCGCACGGCCGGTCGAAACCATCGACAATGGAGCAGCTCTACAAACTGTCCTGGCGCCTGACACCGTTCCTATGGCAGGAAATCGACGAAGGGATTCTTCCCGCGCTGCACGCGGCAACGTCCCCGCAGGCCGAAGGCAGCACGTTCTACGGGCCCCGCGGCATCTACGAGGCGGCCGGCGGCGGCGTGAAAGCGGCGAAGGTGCCGGCGCGCGCTCGGAACGATGCCGACTGCCGGCAACTGTGGGAGATCTCCGAGCAATTAACCGGGGTCAGCTACCCGAAACCGAACTGACTCCCGCGCGCTGCAGTTTGGACTAATCCACAGCGGGTAGTCGTCGACGATAGCGCCGTCGGCAGGCTGAAAGTTTCGGCAGGACGGAAAGGTTTTAATGAGCGCAGACGATAACGACCAAATCCGCAACGAAAACACCGACAACGAGCAGGAGACCTCCTCCGAAACGCCCGAGCTCAGCGAGGAAGGTAAGGAAAAAGTCCGCAAGATGCAGCAAGCCTATGACGACGATCGGCCGACGGCAGTGTTACCCGGTACCGATGGGACCATCACCGGCGTCGCGATCAACGAGTGGCTTGACGACGAGGGAAACCCGAAGTTCGGCAAGGACAAGCAGCAAGAAAAAGAGAAGGACAAGCAACAAGGCGAACAACAGAACGCCTGATCGTCGCTTATCGGTAGCCAGGTTCCGGTTGCGGGAAGAACCGCGGACCGCGGGGGAAATCTCGGAACGGCCGCCGCTCTGGCCCCTGTGTTGTGGTGGGCGCTTGGGTGGTCGTCGGCGGCGCTGAGCTGCTGGTTGTCGTGGGAGCTTCGCTGGTGGTCGTCGTTGTCGTCGGCGCCTCGGTGGTTGTCGACGAAGGTGTCCCGGTGTCCGACTGGGTCGATGACGGCGTACTGGTCGCCGGCGCCTGAGTGTTCGTTGTGTCCGATCCAGACGGCGCAGGCGCAGTGCTCACACTGGGCGCCGGTGTGGTCGGCGCGCTGCCGGACGTGTGACGCAGGGTGATCATGACCACGGCGCCGACGGCGAGCACCATAAGCGCGGTGCCGACCATCACCACTGCCGGCCGGCGATACCAGGCGTCGGCAACCGCGCCAGCCACGGCCGGTTGGGCGCCACGATCAAAAACCTGCGGCGGCGCGGCCGTCAGCCCGGCGCTGCCGCCCTCTTCCGGGTATTCCCCGGGGCGGATCGGCATAATGCCGGAGTCATCGTCGGCCTCCGACCAGGCCAGCACCGGTGCGGAGCGTGGTTCCACCGCAAGATCCGACACCGTCGTGGCATCGGCGACCGATCCCGCCGCCGTTGGGGCCAACGCTGTCTCGCCGACGGCTGGGCCGCGTTCTGCCCGCAATGCCGCACCGATAGCGGCCGTCAGATGCGGCCGCGGTGCCGTGATGATCGGCGCGCCCAGCTGTTCCGACAGGGTCGTCGTGAGTGTCGGGATGCTGGCACCCCCGCCCACCGAGGCGATCGCCACCAGATCCTCTGCTCGAATTCCGTTGCGCTGCAACGTTTCATGAACGACTGCCATGAAGCCGTCCAACGGCTGACGGATCGCATCGTCGAGTTCGGCCCGGGTGACCCGGATGTCGCCACGATATCCCGGCACATCGGCGGTCAGCGTGGTCGCGATGGTCGACGAGAGTTGTTCTTTGGCGCCGCGGCAGGCGCTCCGCAATCCAGCCAGTGAACCGATCGCCGAGGTCGCCGCCGCGTCGAATGAACCAGCCGACGACAGATCGGTGACGACGTGGGTCAGCAGCGCCTGGTCGATCAGATCGCCGGAGAACTCACCATGCCGCACGGCGGGAGCGACTTCCTGGTAGCCGTTGGCGGCATCGACCAGGGCAAGGGTGGTTCCGGTGCCTCCGAAATCGCATACGGCGACGATTCCGGGGTGCGGGATTCCGGGGTTGGCCTGCAATGCGATCAGCGCTGCCACGGAGTCCGGTAGCAGCGTCAAACGCCCATCCGACCATTCGGACACCCGGCTCAACGCGAGGCGCAGCGCCTCGACAGCCGCCAGTCCCCAATGCGCAGGATGGGTCACCGCGACCGCATCCGGCAGCGGTCGTCCGTCTGTTGTGGTGTAGGACAGCGCACGCAGCGCGTCGGCGACCAGCGTCTCGCTGCGGTGCGTCGTTCCGTCCGCCGCGACGATGCCGTCCGGGTCGCCCACCCGCTCGATGAAGTCGGTGATCACCAGCCCCGGCTCGTTGAGCATCGGATTCTCTGACGGCACACCGACTTCGGGTGGGCGCTGCCGATACAGGGTCAAGACCGGCCTGCGGGTCACCGCCCGCTCAGCGGTCACCGCAGCCAAGTTAGTGGCCCCCACCGAGAGGCCTAACGCCGACCGTCCTACGTCAGCCATGTCGTCTAATTTATAGGCCGTTGGGATTCTGCCGCGCAGGCACCGCCATCGGCTCGGCCCTCATCGGATTGAACCAACCCCCGCGATCAGCGGCAGATCCAGCGGAGTGACCCAGCCCGGCGAGAGTTCGTTGACGGCCGGCACCGCGTTGAGCGCACGCATCCCGGTGGCCAGACATCCGGCGGCGGCTGCGTCGCGTCCCGAGCCGTCGGTGAACCGGAATGCGGTCTCCTGGGAGATGCTCGGCGTGCCCTCGATGTCCACCCGGTAGACGTCGTCTTTGGTGCCGGCCGGCCAGTCCGGGGCGGCGTCCAGGCCGATGCGGTTGACGTGCTCGAGCTGGATGCGGGTCTGGCCCTTGTAGACCCCGTTGATGGTGAACCGGACCGCGGCAACGTGCCCAGGCGGAATGATGCCCTTGGCTGTCTTGCGCTCGTTGGGCGTCACCCACTTGTCCCAGGTGGTGGTGATCTCGTCGAGCATGATGCCGGCGGCGTGCGCGATCATCGGCACCGTGGCGCCCCACGCGAAAATCAGCACATCGCGGTTTTCCAGGATGGGGCGGAATTCGGGCTCGCGTCCGATGCCCATCTCGTTCTCGTAGTCGCCCTCGTAATTGGTGTAGTCCAGCAGCTCGGACGCCCGCACTGTGCGGACCTCTGAGCACACCCCCATCAGCGTCATCGGGAACAGGTCGTTGGCGAAGCCCGGGTCGATGCCGGTGGTGAAACACGACGACTCGCCCAACTCGCAGGCCTCGGTGATCGGCTGGATCCAGTTCGGCGGATTCAGATGCATGGTCGGCCAGACCCACGGCGTCATCGACGTCGAGCACACGTCGATCCCGGCCCGCAGGAACCGCGTGATCAGCGCGATGTTGTCGTCGGCGTGCGCCGCGGTCGGGCCGTAATGCACCAGCGCATCGGGCTTGAGCGCGATCAGCGCATCGATATCGTCGGTAGCGGTGATGCCGATCGGTTCGGCCAGCCCGCAGATCTCGCCGACATCGCGACCGACTTTCTTCGGATTGCTGACGCCGACGCCGACCAACTCGAAAAGCGGATGTTTGACGATTTCGGCGATCACCATCCTGCCGACGAAACCGGTACCCCAAATCACGACCCGCTTAGCCATGCGCCACCTTTCGATCGACAACCCCCGATTCACCCTAGGCGGCTGCGGTCGGCCTTCGGCCGAAACCGGAATGTCATCCTCTCGATCATCCGGTCGCGCAACGTCAGTGTGTGCAGCAGAACCGCGGATACGTGCGCGGCGATCGCGGCCATCAACGTATATGCGACGACCGAATGAGCTTGCCGCAGCACCCAAAACAATTGCGCGTCGAACGGCGCAATGCGCGGGAGCCGAAGCGAATCGAACACCACGACCGCTTCCCCGCCAGCCGAAACCATCGCCCAACCGATCACCGGCTGGGCCAGCAGCAGCGTGTACAGCAATCGCTCGGATAGCACCACGATCTTGCCTTCCAGCCTCCCCACTGTCGGCGGCCACGGCGGAGGGTGATGGGTAAATCGGTTGACCACCCGCACCAACACCACCGCGAGGATGGTGATGCCCAGCGTCCAGTGGATCAAGATCAGCGTGGCATAGTCGCCCACCGAGTTCACCATCGCGAATCCGATGAACAGTGCGCAGAACACCAGGATGGCGGTTAACCAGTGCAGCACCCTGCTCAACACCGTGAATCGGCCCGGTTCGGGCGCCCCGGTCACAGTACGACCTTGTCGACTTGCACCGCGGGTGGGCTTCCGGTCTCGCCGGTGCGGCGCCGGTATGACGCGGCGTAGACGGCCGATCGCGCGCTGAGCAGCGGATCGTCGGACGGCTCGATGCCAGCCGGCAGCACCAGCGGATCGAAGTTGATGTCTCGGGCATTGCCCGGCGCCTCGGTTTTGACCGAGTCGAGCGTGAGCA
>NZ_JBAPPI010000279.1:0-9265 GCF_049280035.1 Mycobacterium sp.
AGCCCGTTCTCCGGGCTGCTCTACGCCGGTCTGGCGGTCACGTCCAACGGGCCTGCGGTGATCGAATTCAACTGCCGGTTCGGCGATCCGGAAACACACTCGGTGCTCGCATTGCTCGATTCGCCGCTGGGCCAATTGCTGCATGCGACAGCCACCGGCGAGCTGGCCAGATTCGGCGAGCTACGTTGGCGCGACGGCGCGGCAGTGACGGTGGTGCTGGCGGCGGAAAACTATCCGGGCCGGCCACGGGTCGGCGACGTTGTGGTGGGATCGGAGGCCGACGGGGTTTTGCATGCCGGAACGGCCCGCCGCGACGACGGCGGGATCGTGTCGTCCGGCGGCCGAGTGCTCTCTGTGGTGGGCACCGGGGCAGACCTGGCCGAGGCTCGTTCTGCCGCTTATGACATTCTCAGGTCAATTCGGCTGCCCGGCAGTCACTTTCGCACCGATATCGGGTTGGCAGCCGCAGCAGACAAGATCCGCGTCTAGAACCCCACGGCCTGGCCGTCGCGGCGGGGGTCGCTCACGGCGAGATATCCACCGTCGAGCCGCCAGATCGCCTGGCAGCTGCCGAACTGGTTGTAGTCGTCCGCGGTAACCAACTGATGACCGCGCCGCTCGAGCTCGTCGAGCGTTGACGGCGGAAAACCCGTCTCGCAGCAGACTTGCAGGCCCTGCGCCCAGCGAAAGCGCGGGCCGTCGCAGGCCGCCTGCGGGTTCTGGCCGTGGTCGACGATGCGGGTCACCACCTGTACGTGGCCTTGGGGCTGCATCGGGCCGCCCATCACCCCGAAGCTCATCACCGGCGCGCCGTCCTTACTCAGAAAACCCGGGATGATGGTGTGGTAAGGCCGTTTGTTCGGCCCAATTCGGTTCGGATGTCCTGGTGTCACAACGAAATCCGCGCCGCGGTTTTGTAGCGAGATCCCAGTGCCGGGCACCACCACGCCCGAGCCGAATCCCAGGTAGTTCGACTGGATCATCGACACCATCACTCCCGAGGCGTCGGCGGCGGTGAGATATACGGTGCCCCCACGCGGCGTCCCGGCGGACGCCGGCTTGGCCTGATTGCGATCGATCAGCATCGCCCGCTGCCGCAGGTATTCCTTGTCGAGCAGGCTCTCCGGGCGCACCGCCATGTGCTCGATGTCGGCGACGTAGGCCTGCGCGTCGGCGAAAGCGAGCTTTACCGCTTCGATTTGCAGATGCACGCTGTCGGCCGAATCGACCGGGAACGAAGCCATGTCGAACTCTTCGAGGATGCCCAGGGCGATCAATGCGACGATGCCCTGGCCGTTGGGCGGTATCTCGTGGATGGTGTAGCCGCGGTAGTCGCGGCTGATCGTCCCGACCCAGTCGGCCCGGTGCGCGGCGAGGTCGCTGGCCCGCATGACGCCGCCGTTGGCCGTCGAGTGGGCTTCCAGCGTGGCCGCGAGTTCGCCGCGGTAGAACGCCTCGCCGTTGGTTGCGGCGATCATCTCCAGCGTGGCCGCGTGGTCGGGCAGGGTGACCCGCTCGCCGGGCTTCGGCGCTCCACCGTCGGGCATGAACGCTTCGGCGAATCCGGGCTGGGACTCGAACAGCGGGACCATTGCGGCCCATTGCTCCGCGATCGTCGGGGAGACCAGGAAGCCGTTGCGGCCGTGGGCGATTGCAGGTTCGAAGAGCCGGCCGAAGGGAAGCTTGCCGAATTTGGCGTGCAGTTCGACCCATGCCGACACCGCGCCCGGCACGGTCACCGAATTCCAGCCCAGAAAGGGAACTCCGTTGTCGCCGAAGTACTCCGGCGTCCACCCCGCCGGTGAGCGCCCCGACGCGTTCAGTCCGTGCAGTTGTCGGCCATCCCAGACGATGGCGAAGGCGTCCGACCCGATGCCGTTGGAGACCGGTTCCACCACTGTGAGGGCGATCGCGGTGGCGATGGCCGCGTCGACCGCGCTGCCGCCGTCGGCGAGCATCCGAAGACCCGCCTGGGCGGCAAGCGGTTGTGTTGTGCACACAACATTGCTTGCCAGCACCGGCTTTCGCGGCCAGGCGTAAGGCAGGTCCCAGTCGAATGGCTGCACGGTCAGTCGCCTTTCCCGAACCGCTCGGCCACCGCTCGGCGGTCTACCGAGCCTTTCGCGGTGTGCGGAAGCTCGTCGGTCAGCGCGATGTTGGCGGGTACTTCGAAGGCGGCGAGCCGCTCTCGGCAGAACTCGGTGAGGTCGGCGGCGGTCGGCGGGGCGGACCGATCGGGCACCACCGCCGCACCGACCGTCTCTCCGTAAAGTCGGTCCGGGACACCGAAGACGGCCGCCTCCAAGACATTCGGGTGACCGGCTAACACGCCCTCAACCCGCTCCGGCGATATCTTCTCTCCGCCGCGGTTGATGAGCTCTTTGATGCGGCCACGCAGCGTTAGCTCTCCAGTCCCCGACAGCGATCCCAGATCGCCGGTGTGTAGCCATCCATCCGTGAACGTTTGCTCGGTTGCGCTCGGATTGGCCAGGTATCCGCGCACTACGGTGGGGCCGCGGACCCAGATTTCCCCGACGGCATCCGGTGGGCAGGGTCGGCCGTCGTCGCCGACGATCTGCACCTGCACTCCCGTCGATCGGCCGACGAGGCCGGCCGTCACCGTGTCGTCCTCGCTGGTGCTTGCCATCTGATGGGTGGCCTCGGTCATGCCGTAGGCAGATAGCACCGATGCCCCGAACGTCGTCTGCAACGCTTCGGCAGTTTCCGGGTTCAGCGCCGCGCTGCAACTGCGAATGAAGCGCAGCCCGGCCCGTTCCGGGCTAGCGTCAGTCTCCTTGCGTCCCAGCAAGATTTGGTGAATCGTGGGCACCGCGGTGAACCAGGTTGCGCACGCGGCGCGCAGGTCGTCGTCGAACGTGTCCGCAGAAAACCGCCCGCGGGCGGGAATCAGCACAGTCCCTCCCGATGCCAGAGTCGAGAGCAGCGCGGCAATCAGCCCGTGGCCGTGGAACAGCGGCATCACCGCGAGGGTCGCATCAGCAGGACCGAGCCCATAGCTGGCGACGACGTTTCCGACTGAGGTTGCGACGTTGTGGTGCGTCCAGGGGACCATCTTCGGAGCGCCGGTAGTGCCACCGGTGAACATGATCAGCGCGTCGTCCAGTTGCAATCCGTCCGGTCCGGCGCTCGCCGGGGATGGCGGCGCGGCGGTGTCGACGTGAGCGGTGACGGCGCCGTCGTCTCCGCTGACCGTGACCGAGATTGGCCAGTGCGGCAGAGCGGCCTCGCCGGTCTCGCCCGCCGCGTCGCCGTCGACCAAGACGACTCGTCCGCCGGCGGCCGTGATCCGGGCACGCTGGTCGGCGACCGGCAATGCGGGATCCAGCGGGACGACGACGAGCTCCGCACGCGAAGCCGCTAACAATCCGACGACGAACTCGGCGCTGCTGGGTGCCCGCAGGCCCACCCGGTCGCCGGCCAGCAAGCCGGCGTGGGTCAGCTGTCCGGCCACATCGTCGACCAGCCGCATCAGGTTGCCGTAGGTGATCGGAGTGCGGTCGGCGGTGACGACGAGCGCGTGCGCCTTGGGATGGCGACGTGCCGACGCGGCGACCAGATCGGCGATATGCGGGCTCGAAGCCGTGTCGTGGGCCTTCATCCTCCCCACTCCTTCCACAGTGCAAAACGGGACTTGACCTGCACGATGCCCCTCATGCCACGCAGCTGTCCAATACCCATGAACGAACGCTTGATAGACGAAGCCTATCAAGCTAAAACCCCTGCCCGAGAGCCGGTTTCGGCCGATCTCCGATCGATCGATGTCGTCTATCGATGCATAGCAAGCCGGTCTTGGACACCTTACGGACCGTGGGTGACAGTGGATCCATCGGGCAACCGCCCATTCAGCGTCAGGAGATAGAGCATGACCAGTTTCTCGACACGGTGGCGGTTGAACGAGACGCGCCCGTGTCCGCATTGCGGCATGGCGCACGATTACGACTGCCGACGGTACGTCTTCATCAGCATCGTTGCAGCACTAGGGATCGCGGCATCCTTGCTCACCCTGATTGCCGTAGTGCCCGCAGTGATCCGATAGCTCAGCGGATTAGTGCTCGATAGACCGCATTTATCGCTGCATAGCAACTTGGAGTTGGACGCCCGACGAGGGAACGGACAAGAGTGGTGGGGACGGGTAGCCAGCCCACTCGCACACAAGGAGTCGTCACCATGACCACCCAATCGGCACCTCCCGAGCTGACTGACGGCTTCCACGTGTTCGTCGACGCCCTCAAGCTCAACGGCGTCGACACCATCTACGGGCTCGTCGGCATCCCGATCACCGACCTCGCGCGTATCGCGCAGAAGTCAGGGATCCGCTTCATCGGTTTCCGCCATGAGACCTCCGCCGGCAACGCTGCGGCTGCCGCCGGGTTCCTCACCCGCCGGCCCGGCGTCTGCTTGACGGTCTCGGCGCCCGGCTTCCTCAACGGACTGGTGGCGCTGGCCAACGCCACGACGAACTGCTTTCCGATGATCCAGATCTCGGGATCGAGCGAGCGGCACCTGGTGGACATGCAACGCGGCGACTACGAAGAACTGGATCAGCTTGCGGCGGCCCGACCGTTCGCGAAGGCGGCGTACCGCATCGGCCGAGTAGAAGACATCGGCCTGGGTATCGCCCGCGCCATCCGCACCGCGATCTCCGGACGACCTGGCGGCGTCTACCTCGACATCCCGGGTGCCGTGCTCGCACAAGCCATCGACGCGCAGACCGCGGCCAACACCATCTGGCGGGTCATCGACCCCGATCCAGCCCAACTGGCAGCGCCCGAGGCAGTCGATCGTGCTTTCGAGTTACTGGCTCAGGCGCAACGGCCGCTGATCATCCTTGGGAAAGGCGCGGCATACGCCCAGGCCGACAATGCGATCCAAAAATTCGTGGAAGCCACCGGCATTCCTTATCTGCCGATGTCGATGGCCAAGGGGCTGTTGCCCGACACCCACCCGCAGTCGGTTGCCGCAGCACGCTCACTGGCGCTGGCCCGCGCGGATGTGGTCATGCTGGTCGGCGCCCGGCTGAACTGGCTACTGGGTCATGGTGCGTCGCCGCCGTGGTCAGCCGACACGAAATTCGTCCAGATCGATGTCGCGGCATCCGAATTCGACAGCAACCGCCCGATCGCGGCGCCGCTGGCCGGCGACATCGGTTCGGTGATGTCGGCATTGCTCGGCCGGCTCGACGCACATCCGATCGTCGCGCCGACCGCGTGGACCGGTGAACTTGCCGAGCGTCGGGCGCACAACGACGCCGCGATGCGTGAACGCTTGGCCGAGGATCCGCACCCAATGCGCTTCCACAATGCGCTGCGCGCGGTCCGCGATGTGCTGCAACAGCATCCGGGGGTGTATTTGGTCAACGAGGGCGCCAATGCGTTGGACATCGCCCGCAACGTGATCGACATGCAACTGCCGCGTCACCGGCTCGACAGCGGGACCTGGGGCGTGATGGGCATCGGCATGGGCTACGCCATCGCCGCGGCGGTCGAAACCGGCCAGCCGGTGGTGGCGATCGAGGGCGACAGCGCATTTGGCTTCAGCGGGATGGAATTCGAGACGATCTGCCGTTACCGGCTACCGATCACCGTCGTCATTCTCAACAACGGCGGGGTCTACCGGGGTGACGAGACCTTAGGCGCGAACCCGGCGCCTACCGTACTGAGCCCGAACGCGCGCCACGAGTTGATCGCAGAGGCCTTCGGCGGCAAGGGTTATCACGTCACCACTGCTGCCGAATTGCAGTCCGCGTTAACCGACGCGCTGGTATCCAAGGGGCCGGCGATCGTGGACTGCGAGCTTGACCCTGCCGCGGGTGTGGAAAGCGGACACCTGACCAGCCTCAACCCAAAAAGCGCTGCCGCCAGCGGGTAGTCTCAGCGCCGCCTTGTAATTCCGAGCAACCGGGCGTCGAAAAACTCGTTCAGCGACAGCTTTTGCGCGCATGCTGAAAATGCGCGGGCTATCGGCGATCCCGGCTCTGCGGAGTTGGTGGCGACGGTTATCTGCGCAGTGAGGGCCGGATCGACGAGTTCGAACACGCGGATGTCCCCGGCCATCAGGCTGGTCCATAGCCAGGTGTGCGGGACGATACACGCCCAATTTCCGGTGGCGACTTGCGCCAACATAGAAGCCACCGAGTCCGTCTCGACCTGCGGGGTGATGGTGATGGCGTGGTCGGCGAAGGCCGCGTCAATGACCTGCCGGTCCCGCATGTCCGACGTCAGCAACGCCAGCGGCAGCTGTGCCGCATCCGGCCAGCGCACCGTCGACGTGCCTGCGGGCAGCATGTCGGCCGGCGCAAGCAAGACATAGCGTTCCTCGTACAGCGGGACCAGTTCCACCTCGCGGGCCTCTTCGGGAACGCTGTGCACTATCGCGGCTTCCAGCTCGAAATCCCGCAGACGTCGGTACAGCTCAGTGGTTGCCAGGCGGGAATGGATTTGCACCTTCACCAACGGGTGCTCCGAACAGAACGCCGAGAGCACCAACGATGCTGTCGTGGAAGCCGTTGGTACGGTCCCCAGCCGAAGTGTGCCGGTGATCCCAGAACGGACCGCGCGTACCTCGGCCTTGAAAGCGTCATGCTCGGCGAGAATTCGCTTGGCCCACACCACCAAACGCTCGCCCTCGGCTGTCAGCCCCTGAAAGCTGTGCCCGCGGTTGATGAGTGTGACGTCAAGCTCGCGTTCGAGTTTGGCAATTGCGGCCGAAAGAGCGGGCTGCGACACGTAACACTTCTCGGCCGCCCGAGCGAAGTGTCGCTCCTGGGCGACCGCGACGAAGTACTCCAGCTGACGAAAGAGCATCGGCACCTCCGTCCGGATGGGCGCAGGACCCAAGTGTCTCAGCGTGCCCCACAGCCAGCAAGCACCCGATATCGTCGTCACTACGGTAGCTGATACGATTGCTGTCTCAGCGTACTTTCAGAGCCCCCGAATCCCGAAGGTTGACCTATGTCCAAGCCCGTCATCGTCAGTGCCGTCCGGACCGCTATCGGGACGTCGTTCAAGGGCTCATTGGTCAATACTCCGCCCGAGATCCTCGCCACCACAATCCTGCAAGAAGCGGTCCGACGGTCCGGGCTCGAGCCGGCCGATATCGACGATGTGATCTTCGCCGAATCCCACTACGGCGGAGGCGATCTGGCGCGCTACGCGGCGGCGGCCTCGGGGATGGCGTCAGTACCCGGTCAGGCCGTCAACCGGCATTGTGCGGGCAGCCTGACCGCGGTAGCCAACGCGGCCGCGCAGATCGGTTCCGGCGTCGAGCGCGCGGTGGTCAGCGGCGGAGTGCAGTCGCTGTCAATGACTCCGCTGATGAAGCAACGCATCCCAGGGCCGACCCTGGAATTCCAAGACCAGTGGCTCCCGCCCACCCATGTGGAGGCACCCGACGCGCCGACCCGTGACATGTCGATCACCGTGGGGTGGAACACCGCCCAGGCAGTCGGGATCAGCCGCGAAGAGATGGATGCCTGGGCGTTGCGCTCGCACCAGCGTGCCATCGCCGCGATCGACAACGGTGCTTTCCTCGATGAGATCGTCGCGTTGAAAATTCAAGGCCCCGACGATGCGCTGGTGGACTTCAGCGTTGACGAACACCCGCGCCGCGACACCAGCATAGAGAAGCTCGCGTCGCTGAAAGTGCTGCATCCAGAGATCGACGGGTTTTCCATCACCGCTGGCAACAGCAGCGGTACGAACGATGCGGCTGCCGCGCTGACGTTGACCGACGACGACTTCGCCCGATCTGCCGGGTTGACGGTGTTGGGCTCGGTCAAGACATGGGCCTCGGTCGGCGTCGAGCCACGCGACACCGGTTTGGGCGTGGTGCGGGTGATCGGCAAGGTGCTGGACCGGGCCGGTCTGGCCCCCGCCGACGTCACGCTGTGGGAGATCAACGAGGCGTTCGCCTCGGTGCCGATCGCCGCCTGCCGCGAGTACGGGCTCGACGAGGACCGGGTCAACACCTACGGCAGTGGGTGCAGCCTGGGCCACCCCATTGCGGCTAGCGGCGCGCGGATGCTCACCACGCTGGTGCATGAATTGGGCCGCCGCGGTGGCGGGATCGGTGTGGCAGCGATGTGTGCGGGCGGCGGTCAGGGTGGCGCCGTCGTCGTCGAGGTCTAACCGGCTTCTCGACGCGCGGCGATGAGCCGGCTTGCGTGCTCGAGAATGCAGTTGAGGCCGTACTCGAAGTTGATGTCGTCGGCGACGCCGATCCGGTGACCTTTCTCGGTCAGTTCGGCGATCAGCGGCATGGTCTCGGCATCGATGACCGAAGTTCCGCTGCGGCGATAGGGTTGCGCCCCGCCGGATCTGTCCTGTAGCCGTTCCAACACCGCCGCACCTTGGGTGTGAACCGAGATGCTGGCGTAGGTGTCGAACGCGTCCTCGGGCGATAGGCCCGCCTCCACCAGGGTGGCAACCGCTTTTTCGAGCTTCTGGAAGGCGGCCTGCGTTGCCTCCCGGCCGAAGGTGCCGCGGATCAGGATCAGATCGCAGAGGATCGGATTGCTGCGGAACGTCTGGCGCATCTTGCGAGCGTGATTGCGCAACGAATCCCGCCAATCCTGGCCCTCGACGAACGGCGTCGCGAAGTCGTACTGGCCCAAGGCGCGATCGGTCATCGCGTTGAGCAGATCGCCCTTTTTCCGGAAGTACCAGTAAATGCTCGTCACGCCGACGTCGAGGTGCTTGGCCAACAGCGGCATGCTCAAGCCGTCAACCGATACTTCCTTGGCTACTTCAAACGCGCCGTTAATGATTTCGTCGACGTTGATCGATCCACGCTGACGGCGCTGCCGCTTGTCTGCGACTGCCTGCCTGGCCAATTCCGGTAACCTCCGACACTAAAGAATGCGCTATCGTATCAAATATCGTAAGGCTTCTGATAATGACTTACGCAGTTAGCAGCGGTGCCATCCAGGTCAATTCGGCGGGCAGCTGCGAACTCCAGAACGATGCGTCGTGTCCGCCGGGCGAGAACCCGCCCGACGGCGGGCTGGGCAGCTGAGCCACGAACTGCTTTGTCGCTCCGTAGAACGGATCGCTGTTGCCGCAGTCGACCCTGATTGGGATCGACGCCAGCGCGGGCATCCCGAATACCGAGTTGGCCGCGAAATCGTCAGGACCGTCGAATGCGCCCGGCGCGGCCGCCCCGGACGACAACCACAGCGCCGGGCTCACCGCGCAGATCGCTGCGGTGCGGGGCGCCCCGAGCCGACCGCCGAGCAACAGCGCGCCGT
>NZ_JBAPPI010000280.1:0-2913 GCF_049280035.1 Mycobacterium sp.
CCACCGGCCTCATCGATCTCCAGCTGCACATTGCTGGTGTTGTGCTTGGTCTTCGGGGTGCCGTCGTCGTAGATCCGGGTGGCCATCTCGTACATCTTTCGCACTCCGGCAGTGCCGGTGAACACCGTCTCGGGCGGGCCATTCTCGACTCCGCAAATCCGGCCGTGAGCGAAAAGGTCGGCCACCGCGTCCAGGTCGCCGCCATCGAGGAGTTCGGCGTAGCGGTAGATCAGGTTGGTGATTTCGATGGCGCTGTCACTCATGTCGAGCCACCTCGATTAACTCGCGGTCATTTCGCTTGCACCTGGCCACTAGTGTGATCGCCGTGACAATACCTTGGACGCCGAGCCGGCTCGGCGACTTGACCGGCAAGCGGATCATCGTGACCGGAGCAACCAACGGAGTCGGGCTGGGCACGGCGCGCGCCCTTACCAATGCCGGCGCACACGTGATTCTGGCCGTGCGCAACACCGAGCTCGGCGCCCAGCGGGCCGCTGAGATCGGCGGCTCAACGTCGGTAGTTAAACTCGATCTTGCCGACTTGTCGTCGGTGCGCGCTTTCCCCGGCCTGATCGACGGTGACGTCGATATCTTGATCAACAACGCCGGTGCTCTCACCAACCGCCGCACCGAGACGGTCGACGGATTCGAGGCGACGCTGGCCACCAATCTGCTGGGGCCATTCGCGTTGACCAACCTGCTGTTGCCCCGGGTTCGGTCACAGATCATCAACGTCGGCTCCGATGCCCATCGGTCAGCGACACTGCGCCTCGACGATCTGGAGCTACGCCAGCACAAGTGGACGAGGCTGGGCGCTTATACGCGATCGAAGTTGGCGGTGATGTTGTGGGGGCTGGAACTGGACCGCAGGCTGCGTGCGGCCGGATCGCCGCTCGTCAGCCAACTCACCCACCCGGGATGGGTGGCCTCGAATCTGTCGCATCTATCGGACTCACCGCTGATGTCGCTGGCGCACAAAACGGTCAAGGTCGTGGCTGACCGGTTGGCCAACGACATCGACGAAGGCGCTGCGCCCACCCTCTACTGCATCAGTGAACCGATACCGCCCGGCAGCTATGTCGGAGTCAGTGGCCGGCGCGGTCTGCGCGGCGGCCCGGTGCTCATCGGCCGCTCGGTGGTCGCCTGCGACTACGCCGCAGCCGCCCGGGTGGTGGCTTTCGCCGAAGAGTCAACCGGCACAGTGCTATCTGTAAAGCCGGCAGTGTAGCCATGGCTGAACTGGACAACACCGTTGCCGTCATCACCGGCGCCGCACGCGGTCAGGGCCGCAGCCACGCCGTGGCATTGGCCGAGCAGGGCGCCGACATCATTGCCGTCGATCTGTGTGCCGACATCGACGCCATCCCTTACCCGTTGGGTACCAAGGCCGACCTCGACAAGACCGCACGGCTGGTCCGTGCCGCCGGCCGCAAAGTGGTTCCCGTCATCGCCGATGTACGCGACCTTGCCCAGCTGGAGGCTGGGATACGCTCCGCCATCGACGATCTCGCCGATATCGACATCGTCATCGCGAATGCCGGCGTGGTGGCGATCGGCCATACCGACCCCCATTCCGAGCCGGTATTCAATGCACTGGTCGACATCAACCTCAAGGGCGTGTGGCACACGCTCGTCGCCACGGTGCCGTCCATCATCCGCAAGGGTCGGGGCGGGTCCATCGTGCTGGTGAGTTCGTCGCAAGGCCTGACTGGCCGCGGCGGTGACGGCAGCGCCGCCATGTTCGGCTACGCCGCAGCCAAACATGGCATTGTGGGGATGATGCGCTCGGCAGCCAATGCCTATGCGCCACACAAGATTCGAGTGAACTCCGTACATCCCAGCGGGGTGTCCACGCCGATGATCCTCAACGACTTCGTGGTGAAACAGATGATCGAGAACCCAAACCCGGCGGTCTCACAGATGCTGCTGCCTGACGTGCCGTTGGTCGAGCCGCAGGATGTGACCGAGGCGGTGCTGTGGCTTGTCAGCCCCCGGGCGCGCTATGTGACGGGCGTGACGTTGCCGGTCGACGCCGGTCACGTCGTCATGTAGACCCGCGCCACCAGTGATCCAATTCCCCAGTCAAGAAAGGATCCACGCGCTCACCCGGCTTTGGTACGGCAACCTGGACGTGGGCGGCGTCGGCAGCGGCCAACAGCCGCTCGACCGGTTCGGCCCATGGGTGCGGCGCCAGCCGGAACGTGCACCAGTGGATCGGCACCAAGAGTCCGCCGTTGACGTCGACGTGCGCCTGGACCGCCTCCTCGGGATTCATGTGAATGTCCGGCCATGACTTGCTGTAGGCGCCGATCGGCATCAGCGTCACGTCGAAAGGTCCGTGTTCGGCTCCGATCTCGGCAAAGCTCTTGGTGTAACCGGTGTCGCCGCCGAAGTACGCCCGATGCGCAGGACCGATGATCGCCCAGGACGCCCAGAGCGTGCCGTTGCGGTTCAGGAAGCGACCGGAGAAGTGCCGCGCCGGGGTACAGATCAGGGTGAGCTCCTCGATCCGCGCGTGCTCGTTCCAGTCGAGTTCGATGATGCGCTCGTCGGGAATGCCCCAATCGCGCAGGTGCGCACCAACACCGAGCGGAACGACGAACGGGGCCCACTGGCTGTGAGCCAGCGCGACGATGGTGTCGATGTCAAGGTGGTCGTAGTGGTCGTGGCTGATAACGATCGCGTCCAGGGC
This sequence comes from Mycobacterium sp., assembly GCF_049280035.1. GTDB lineage: Bacteria > Actinomycetota > Actinomycetes > Mycobacteriales > Mycobacteriaceae > Mycobacterium. Next base: position 2,693 of record NZ_JBAPPI010000280.1, read on the forward strand.
CGGCAGCGCTTCCAGCGGCACCGGCGGCGCGTGCATCCGCTCCGGGCCGACAACATCCGAGGGCGAGCAGCGATCACTCCAGACCGGGTCGGTAAGGACGCGGTACCCGTCGATCTCCAGCAGCGCCGTCGAGTGACCGAACCAGCTGACCGCGATCTCGCCGGCACCCGCCTCGAAGACTCGGGCCCGCGGCGTGACCAACGGGATTTCCGCCGCGGGCC
>NZ_JBAPPI010000281.1:0-5990 GCF_049280035.1 Mycobacterium sp.
CCTCAAGGGTCTGCGGGATCGCTACGAGGCCCACCACCGGGTGTCCATCACCGACGGCGCGATCGTGGCCGCTGCCACCCTGGCCGACCGCTACATCAACGACCGGTTCCTGCCGGACAAGGCGATCGACCTGATCGACGAGGCCGGCGCGCGGATGCGGATTCGGCGGATGACCGCACCGCCAGACCTGCGTGAGTTCGACGAGAAGATCGCCGAGGCCCGCCGCGAGAAGGAGTCCGCGATCGACGCGCAGGACTTCGAGAAGGCGGCCAGCCTGCGTGACCGCGAAAAGCAACTGGTGGCCCAGCGCGGTGAGCGTGAAAAGCAGTGGCGTTCAGGCGATATGGATGTGGTCGCCGAGGTGGACGACAACGAGATCGCCGAGGTGCTGGGTAACTGGACCGGCATCCCGGTGGTCAAGCTCACCGAGGCCGAAACTACCCGGCTGTTGCGGATGGAAGACGAGGTGCACAAGCGGATCATCGGCCAGGAGGACGCGGTCAAGGCGGTTTCCAAGGCGATCCGTCGTACCCGTGCCGGGCTGAAGGACCCCAAACGCCCGTCGGGCTCGTTCATCTTCGCCGGTCCGTCCGGTGTCGGTAAAACCGAGCTGTCCAAGGCGCTGGCCAATTTCTTGTTCGGTGACGACGACGCGCTCATCCAGATCGACATGGGTGAATTCCACGACCGGTTCACCGCGTCGCGGTTGTTCGGCGCCCCGCCGGGATACGTCGGATACGAGGAGGGCGGCCAGCTCACCGAGAAGGTGCGGCGCAAGCCGTTCTCGGTGGTGCTGTTCGACGAGATCGAGAAGGCGCACCAGGAGATCTACAACAGCCTGTTGCAGGTGCTCGAGGACGGCCGGCTGACCGACGGGCAGGGCCGCACGGTGGACTTCAAGAACACCGTGCTGATCTTCACGTCGAACCTCGGCACGGCCGACATCTCCAAGGCGGTTGGCCTGGGCTTCACCCAGGGTGGCGGCGACAACGACTACGAGCGGATGAAGCAGAAGGTCAACGACGAGCTGAAGAAGCACTTCCGCCCGGAGTTCCTCAACCGCATCGACGACATCATCGTCTTCCACCAGCTGACTCGCGACGAGATCATCCGGATGGTCGACCTGATGATCGGCCGGGTCGGAAAGCAGCTCAAGAGCAAGGACATGGCGATGGAGCTGACCGACAAAGCCAAGTCATTGCTGGCCAAGCGTGGCTTCGACCCGGTGCTGGGCGCTCGCCCGCTGCGGCGCACCATCCAGCGGGAGATCGAGGACCAGCTGTCCGAGAAGATCCTGTTCGAGGAAGTCGGGCCGGGCCAGATTGTCACCGTGGACGTGGACAACTGGGACGGCGAAGGTTCCGGAGAGGACGCGAAGTTCACCTTCACCGGGGCCCGTAAGCCGGCCGAGCCCGCCGAGCCGGATCTGGCCAAGGCCGGGGCCCACGCCGCCGGCGGCCCGGGGACGACCACGCAATAGCCGTCTGCCGAGTGGCCAGTTAAGGCACGCTTCGTCTTCAAGTTTCGTGTCATGACTGGCCACTCGTGCTCTGCGGCGGATTCAGCGCTGCTCGGGTAGCAGAGCGAAGACCTGTTTTGCGATCTGCAGCATCCAGCTGGTCACGCTCGGCCCGTGGTCGCGCGGCCAATTCAGCTGGAAACTCACCGCCCACGGCTGTCCGGTCCGGTCGACGGCATACCAGCTGAACGTCAGGTCACCCGGCAGGCCACCGGCTTTCGCGCCGATGTAGGGCCATTCGCGCCCATCCAGGTTGACGCCCGGAGCGGCCGCCAAGATCTGCTTGACGGGCGCGGCTTTGCCTACTGCGCCGGCCTGCAGTGCCGCATGCACCCGGCAGATGTCCTCGGCGCTGCCATACCATTCCACGCCATAGCCTGAGGCCGGCACGTGTGCGCGCTGCGGATCCGGTTGATAGACACGTGAATTGGCCTGGTCTAGCAATTGCTGCCGAATCTGCGGGGTGGCTAGCTTCCACTGCTCGCGCAGATCCGGCTTTCCCCAAGCGACCGAGAACAACTCGTACATGGTCGGAAAAGGCGTCATGGCGGCCGGGTCATGATGGCCGGCTTCGGCCAACGCGCTGTCGACGGCCTGAGTGCCGACTTTTCCGATCAGCATGTCGGTGGCCATGTTGTCGCTGGTGGCGATCATCTTTTCGGCGGCGGTTCGCACCGAAATATGCGCTCCCACGGGCAAATCCATTCCCGAGCCGACCGCCTTGCCCTTCTCGGTGACGGTCAGCTGGTCGTCCCAGGACACCGTTCCGGCCTTGACTGCATCGGCGACGGCGTAGAGCACGTACAGCTTAAAGATCGACGCCAACGGGAGTGGCTGCGCGGTATTGGTGCCGGCGACCCGATCGCATTGCCCGTCGTTGACCTTGGCGACTTGCCACGAGTAGCGGGCGTCGGTGTTGGCCAATGCGGTATCGATGTCACGCCAAGAGGAGATCGTCGGTGCTTGGGTGGTGACCTCGAACCCATCCACCAATGTGTCGTCGGCGGTATGTATCCGGATGTCTTGCCGCCCACCGTAGGACGTGATCAGCTGCAGTGTGGCCGTGCCCGCCTTGAGGTCGACTCCGCGCAGGGTGAAGGGGCGGTCCCACCAGAGTGCTTCCATGCTGGCCTCGACCTGTTTGACCATGTCAGGAGCGGCGAGGGTGGCAACTCCGATCGGGCCGATCGGCCAGTCGGAGTTGAGCATGTCGAGGGTCTGCTGGGCCCGCAGACCAGGCGGGGTTGTGATGTTGATGATCCGCGCGCCGGCACCCGCTGCGTGGGCGGACGGGGACGGTGGCGGGGCGCAACCCGGAGCCAGGGCGCTGACCAGCGTGGCGGCGGCCGTCAATGCCGCGACGCGGTGCGGGACCTGGCGCGGGCTGCGCTTACTGGCCCGATCCGGCAACGTCCAACACAACCTCGAATTCCAGCAGTGACGAGCCGGTCGCCACCGGGTTAGCCCGGTGGCCGGCGTGGGCTTCGATAGCTGGCCCGGTTGCCCACGCCTGGAACGCCTCTTCGGATTCCCAATGCGTCACCACGAAGTAGCGGTCTTCGCCCTTGATCGGCCGAAGCAGCTGAAAGCCGAGGAAGCCCGGCGAGTTCTCGACCGCGTGCGCGCGATGAGCGAACCGCTTCTCCAATTCGGGGCCTGCGTCCGCGGGCACCTCGATTGCGTTGATCTTCACCACTGGCATGCCGTTAGGCTACCGTGCCGCTCCATGGCGGCCGATCTGCTCACCCATCGTGGTGGGAGAGGTGACCCAGTGGTCTTGGTGCACGGCCTGATGGGCCGCGGCACTACCTGGCCGCGTCAGGTGCCGTGGCTGACCGGGCTGGGGGCTGTCTACACCTACGACGCGCCCTGGCACCGCGGCCGTGACGTGGACGATCCCTACCCGATCAGCACCGAACGATTTGTGGCCGACCTGGGCGATGCGGTCGTTGTGTTCGGCACGCCCGTCCGGCTGGTCGGGCATTCCATGGGCGCCCTGCACTCCTGGTGCTTGGCCGCCGAGCGTCCCGACCTGGTCTCCGCGTTGGTGGTCGAAGACATGGCACCAGACTTCCGGGGCCGCACCACCGGACCGTGGGAGCCGTGGCTGCATAACCTTCCTGTCGAATTCGGCTCTGCAGAGCAGGTATTCGCCGAGTTCGGCTCAGTCGCCGGCCAGTACTTCCTGGAGGCGTTCGATCGCACTGCCACTGGTTGGCGGCTGCATGGTCACACCTCTCGGTGGATCGAGATCGCAGCTGAATGGGGCACCCGCGACTACTGGGCGCAGTGGCAAGCGGTGCGGTCGCCCGTACTGCTGATTGAGGCCGGCAATTCGGTCACTCCTTTAGGTCAGATGCGTTCGATGAACGAAACCGGTCACCGGGCAGAGTATTTGCATGTACCCCGGGTAGGCCACTTGGTTCACGACGAGGCGCCCCTCGTCTATCGGCGGGCGGTGGAATCGTTTTTGGCCGCGACTTAGCCCCATTTCAGCCCGCTTCGCCGACCAACGCGAACCGCCCATCGGACGTCTGTTTCACCAGGCCATCGGCAAGCAGTGAATTCAGCGCTCGTTCGCGCTGGTCGGTATCCGTCAGCCAAGCGAGGTCCAGCTCGGCACGGGTGACCGGGAATTCATTGTCGCGCAAGACATCCAACAGCCGACCGCGAACCTGCCGGTCTGTTCCGGCGTAGGCCTGCGGGCGACGTGCCGGTCCCGGCGCGGGCGGGTAGCCGGCTTGCCGCCATCGGCAGCCACTCAGTGGGCATAGGCCACATCGCGGCGTCCGCGCGGTGCACACGGTAGCGCCAAGTTCCATCAGCGCCGCTGAAAATCGGTGCGCCGAACCATCATTGGGCAGCAACGCGGATACGTCGGCGTGGTCACGAACCGTCGATGCCGCGGCAGCGTCCGCGCGGCCATGCACAACGCGAGCCACCACCCGGCGGACATTGGTGTCGACTACCGGCACCGGCTGCTGGTAGGCGAAGCACGCCACTGCACGGGCGGTGTAGCTGCCGACACCCGGCAGCGTCAGCAGGATCTCGACGTCGTCGGGAACCACGTCACCGTAGTCACGGGCGATCACGGTCGCGCACTCGTGCAGGCGCTTGGCCCGCCGTGGGTAGCCCAGCTTGCCCCAAGCGCGCACGATGTCTGCGGCGCTGGCCGCCGCCGTCGCCGATGCCGTAGGCCACCGCACCACCCAGTCGCGCCAGATCGGCAGCACCCGCGACACCGGCGTCTGCTGCAACATGAACTCGCTGACCAGGATTTGCCACGGGGTTACACCGGGATCTCGCCACGGCAGGTCGCGTCGCGACCGGTCGTACCAGTCGAGAAGTTCAGTTGGCATTGGTGAGAGCCTCATGGCTGGCTGCGGCAGAATGTTCGGCATGCCCGATACCAATCCGGTGACCGCGTGGAAAGCACTCAAAGAGGGTAACGAGCGGTTTGTTGCCGGCCAGCCTGAGCATCCGAGCCAGAGCGTCGAGCACCGAGCCAGCCTGGCTAACGGTCAGAAGCCCACTGTGGCGCTCTTCGGCTGTGGCGACAGCCGGGTGGCCGCCGAGCTCATCTTTGATCAGGGCCTGGGCGACATGTTCGTGGTCCGGACGGCCGGGCACGTGATCGACTCCGCGGTATTGGGCTCGATCGAATTTGCGGTGGTGGTACTCGGCGTGCCGCTGATCGTGGTACTCGGCCATGACAGCTGCGGTGCGGTGAAGGCGACGCTGGCTGCGCTCGACGACGGTGTGCTGCCCGGCGGTTATATACGCGACGTCGTCGAGCGGGTGACCCCGTCGATTCTGCTGGGCCGCCGCGAAGGTTTGCACCGGGCAGACGAATTCGAGGCGCGCCACGTGGTCGAGACCGGCACTCAGCTGCTGGCCCGCTCGACGGTGATCGCCGAGAAGGTGGCCGCCGGTGAGCTCGCGATCGTCGGCGCCACCTATCACCTCGCAGAGGGGGAGGTTGTGCTGCGCAAGGTGATCGGCGACGTCGGAGAAGAGCCCTAAGCCGGATACCGCGGTGTGACGACGACGTGGTCATACTCGCAAATGCATAGCTCCTCAGCGATTTCGGTGTCGAACAGGTCGGTATGACCGTCGGGATCGGGCTGCTGCTCGACACCCTGATCGTCCGAGCTTTCCTGATGCCGTCGCTGGTGGCGCTACTGGGACGCTGGTTCTTGTGGCCACGCCTGGCCAGCCGTCCACCCGGCCGCCGGTTGACTGCGACCTCAGCTAACTGGGCGACACGCCGAGTCGGGTCGGACCTATCAACGTGACCTGGGCTTACGGTGTGAATGTGCTGGATCTGGAACCGCGGGGACCGCTACCGCCGGAGATCTACTGGCGACGCCGCGGATTGGCGTTGGGCATTGCGGTCGTCGTGGTCGGCATTGTGATCGCAATTGTCGTCGCTGTGCTGAGCAGCGGTGCCGGCGCCAACACCACCGGCGGC
>NZ_JBAPPI010000282.1:0-2663 GCF_049280035.1 Mycobacterium sp.
GTGCAGGTTGGCCTGTTTGTCGATCCGGAAGTTGATCTTGCCGCCCTTGATGTCGGCCACGGCCTTGGCGATGTCCGGGGTGACGGTGCCGGTCTTGGGGTTGGGCATCAGGCCACGCGGTCCGAGAATCCGCGCGATCCGGCCGACCTTGGCCATCTGATCGGGCGCGGCGATCGCCGCGTCGAAGTCCAAAAACCCGCCCTGGATCTTCTCGATCAGGTCGTCGCTGCCGACCACGTCGGCGCCCGCCGCGGTGGCCTCATCGGCCTTGTCCCCCACCGCGAACACGGCCACCCGTGCGGTCTTACCGGTGCCGTGCGGCAGGTTGACCGTGCCGCGGACCATCTGGTCGGCTTTGCGCGGGTCAACACCGAGCCGGATCGCCACCTCGACGGTCGAGTCCTGCTTGGTCGACGACGTCTCCTTGGCCAGCTTGGCCGCTTGCAGCGGCGTGTAAAGGTTGGCGTGGTCCACCTTCTCGGCGGCGGCGCGATATGCCTTGCTGTTCTTGCTCATTGGTTATCCAATCTGGTGTTGGGTTGTGGTTGAAAAGCGGGCCGGAGCTGGCCCTCCCACTCTGTTCAACTGTCGGACTCCTCCTCGGGCCATAACGGCCCGCATCGTCGTCCTCCGGTCGAGACCTACTCGACCGTGATGCCCATCGACCGGGCGGTGCCGGCGATGATCTTCGCGCCGGCCTCGATGTCGTTGGCGTTGAGGTCGGCCTTCTTGGTCTCGGCGATTTCGCGGACCTGATCCCAAGTCACCTTGGCGACCTTGTCCTTCTGCGGCTCGGCCGAACCCTTGGCCACGCCTGCGGCTTTCAGCAGCAGCTTGGCCGCCGGCGGGGTCTTGAGGGCAAACGTGAAGCTGCGGTCCTCATAGACGGTGATCTCCACCGGAATAACGTTGCCGCGCTGGGCATCCGTCGCCGCGTTGTAGGCCTTGCAGAACTCCATGATGTTGACGCCGTGCTGGCCGAGTGCCGGTCCGACTGGCGGGGCGGGGTTGGCCTCCCCGGCCTTGATCTGCAGCTTGATCAGCCCGACGACTTTCTTCTTCTTCGGGGCCATGAGTGGTGGTGTTCCTTCCTGAGTTAAATCTTGGAGACCTGGGTAAAGCCCAGTTCCACAGGTGTTTCGCGGCCGAAGATGGACACCAGCACCTTGAGTTTCTGTTGTTCGGCATTGACCTCGTTGATCGTGGCCGGCAGCGTGGCAAACGGCCCGTCCATGACGGTTACCGACTCGCCCACGGCGTAGTCGACCTCGACAACCGGACGCTCCAGCCCAACCTCAGCGGCTGCCGTACTGGCCGCGCCCTTGGCCGGCTTCTTGGCCGCTCCCTGCGGCAGCAGGAACTTCACCACGTCATCCAGCGAGAGTGCCGACGGCCGCGAGGTCGCACCGACAAACCCGGTGACGCCCGGGGTGTTGCGCACCGCCGACCAGGAGTCGTCGGTCAGGTCCATGCGGACCAGGATGTAACCGGGCAGCACCTTGCGGTTGACCTGCTTGCGCTGGCCGTTCTTGATCTCGGTGACCTCTTCGGTGGGCACTTCCACCTGGAAGATGTAGTCGCCGACGTCCAGGTTCTGCACGCGGGTCTCGAGGTTGGCTTTGACCTTGTTCTCGTATCCGGCGTAGGAGTGGATGACGTACCAGTCGCCGGGTTTGGCGCGCAGGTCAGCTTTCAGCGCGGCAGCCGGGTCGACCTCTTCGGGCTCATCGGCCTGCGCCGGCTCTTCGGTTGCAGTGGGTTCCTCGGCCTGCGCCGGCTCATCGGCCTGCGCCGGCTCTTCGGCTGCAGTGGGGTCCTCGGCCTGCGCCGGCTCATCGGCCTGCGCCGGCTCTTCGGCCTGCGCCGGCTCTTCGGCTGCAGTGGGGTCCTCGGCCGCAACCTCATCCACGGACGCAGCAACGTCGTCGGCAGCCGCCTGCGGGTCGGCTTCAGCCTCAGCCGTAACCTCTTCTAACGCCGCTGCGATGTCGACCGCGTTACCCGCGGACAGATCGCCGTCGGAGGTCGTCACGGTTACTCAGTCCTTCCTATACATCAGCACATCAGCTCCTGGGACTCGGCCTCAGCCGAACACCATCAGCACCAGCTTCGCCAGCCCCAGGTCCACCACGCCGATCAGCGCGACCATGAACACCAGGAATGCCAGCACCACCGAGGTGTAGGTGCCCATCTGCTTGCGGTTGGGCCAAATGACCTTGCGCAGCTCGGCAACGACCTGCTTGAGGTAGTTGTAGACGTAGACGATCGGGTTGGTCGACTGCGTTCCTGATTTGCGGGCCTTCTTGGCCTTCTTGGGCTTCTTGCCCGCCTCGTCGTCTGCGGCGCTCTCAGTGAGCTCGACCGCACCCGACGAGCTTTCGTCATCGGTGTCGTCGCCATCGGCTCGCTGACGGGACCGCTTGCCGGTGGGACGCTGCGGCCGCGTCACCACTGCCGTGCGGCCTCCGAGCTGATCCTCGGCTCCGCCGTCGGCTGCGGCGTCGGCATCGTCGTGCTCGTCGCTCACCGCATACTCCATTCGTTCAACATCGCGTTTTGTGGTCACCCTCCAGTGTCCACCATGGCACGTATTCAGCAGGGGCGACAGGACTTGAACCTGCAACCTGCGGTTTTGGAGACCGCTGCTCTGCCAGTTGAGCTAC
>NZ_JBAPPI010000283.1:0-5169 GCF_049280035.1 Mycobacterium sp.
GCGATCAGCAGGAAGCCACGACCGTACGCGTTCGCCTCGATGAGGCACGCATGGAGAAGCTGCTCGCAGAACACAATCCGTTCGTTGGCGTTAGTTGACAGGGCGCGAGGGTCACGCCGATCGGGCCGAACGGATGATCGAGTGTGAAGACGAGGTACAGGAGCAAGGCAAGCGCGGCGGTGACGGCGCTCACCAGAACCGCAGGTGAGCCGCGTCAAGTCTCGAAAACGTCGAATGCTGTTCAACATCTCGTCGGCTTGGATCGGCTGTCAGGAAAGCAAACAGCCTAAAATGCCCCGATATGAGCACTCCTGTGAGCACGCCTTCGCCTGGGCCGGGCTGGTGGCAGACATCAGACGGTAACTGGCACCCGCAACGGTGGGAAACCACCTTCACCTACTCCACGCACGAGTCGCTCCAGGCGGTGATAGAGGAGGCCGGCCGTCAGACACAGGCATACGGGGATCAGGGCTGGGAGATTGTCGGCTCCTCAGTTCAGCGTGTTCAGGTCGCCCACCACTTTCGAGATTATGACAAGGGCGGGGACCTGTTATTCGAATGGAGCATCGTCTCCACATTGAAACGACCCCTTCCGCCGCCCGGCTGAGCTGGCCCTAAACCACTTGTAGCACAGGTCATTACGGGGTTTACCGGTCTTGCGCCGTGTTCATCGGCAAGGCCGAAAGCGCGAAAGTCCGAGTGCACGGGCGTGTTGTTGGGCCACAACATCGCAATTGTCGCTACGGTAAACCGGGGCTCGTCAACGTCGGGGAGTTGACATCACCAGCCTGCGCCGACCGCTCGACGAATCGGCAATGCGGAGCAGCGCAGGTCACGTAGACGAGCCCAGACGTCCGTTGCCCAAACGCAATCCGCGACCATGGGGGAGAGCAGACCCGTGACCCTGTACGGCATCGACGTGGCCAGCTTCCAAGCGGGACTGAACCTTGCCGAGGTCAAGGCCGAGAGCTTCGACTTCATCATCGCCAAAGCGACCCAGGGCAGCGGCTATGTCGACCCATCGTGGGCTTCGTTTCGTGACGGCGGTGACGCCAACGGCCTCATCCTGGTTGCTTACCACTACGTCACCCTCGATGCGGCCGCCGCGCAGGCTGAAAACCTGGTCAGTGCACTCGGGGATACCGGCATTCCGGTGATGCTCGACTTTGAAGGCCGGCTCCGGCGATCTTGCTAACTTCTGGGCAGTCACCGACGCGATCACGGCCGCTGGCGCACACGTCGCACTGTCCTACATTCCGCGCTGGTACTGGCAGCAGATCGGCTCACCCGACTTGACCGGCGTTCCCGGACTGGTCGCGTCCGATTACGTCGACGGCAGTGGTTATGCCAGTGCGCTGTACCCCGGCGACGATTCCGGCTCCTGGATCGGCTACGGCGGCGTCGACCCGCTGATACTCCAGTTCACTGACGCCGCACAGGTCGCCGGACAAACCGTTGACGCCGATGCGTATGTCGGGACAGCCGAAGAACTTCAGCAATTGCTCGCGACAGGAGATGCCATGACACCCGAACAGGCTCAGCAACTTCAGCAGATCTGGGTTCAGCTCCTCGGCCCGACCGGTCAGGGCTGGCCACAGCTCGGTAACCGCACCCTCGTCGATGCCCTTTCCATCGTGCTCACCCAGCTCGTCGGCCAGGATGCGACCGGGTTCGCCGGCTGGCCGCAGACCGGCGGCCGTACCGACACCGACCTCATCGCGGCGATCGGCGCGGCGCTCAAGGTTCCCGACACCTTCGACACCAAGACCCAGAGCACCAACAGCTGAACGTCGGAGCTCAGCTCGAGGCGCTAATGATTTTGATGGCGAAGACCAGCGTGTCGCCTTTCTGGATCCCCGCTTGGGGCTGACCGTCGGGGTAGCCGTCCGCAGCGGTCATTGCGACACCGACGGTGGACCCGACCTTTTGTCCGGCGATCGCCTTCTGGAAGCCCGGCACGACGCCGTCGAGCGGGAATTGAGTTGGGCTGCCACGTTCGTAGGCGCTGTCGAACACACGGCCGTCACGTCCGTTGACGCCCATGTAGCAGACGGAAACTGTGGCTGTGGGTGCGACGACCGGCCCGTCACCGCCATGCAGTGTGTGCACCTCGGTCTGCGTCACGCTGAACGGTGATGTCACGTCGACGCGAGGTGCGGTCGTATCCGTCGATCCCGTGACCGCGACGCTGCCAGTTGTCCCCGTCAGCGTCCACTCGGGTGTACCGCCATTGCCCGGTGCTGCCGTGGGGCAGGTGCTGTCTGCGGTGGCCGGTTCTGTCGAACCCGGCGTCACCGCTGCAGTGACACCGGGCGTGCTCGCCGGCCCGGACGACGTGCTTGCCGACGGAGTCGTCTCATGGGAGCTGCACGCAACGAGCGTCACCACAGTCGATGCAGCACAGACCACGAGCGCGATGAAAGAATGCAGACGCATGGAGTTCACCGTTGTGACGCTACATCCACGTCGCGCGATCCTTGCCAGTAGCCCCCGAGGAGGCCCCAAAACCACTGGGCCACTGTGTAACACGGTTCCCGCTTACCGGTAAAGCCGCATATTCGATCTCTGCGTATTCAACGGTTCGCTGCCCGGGTGGTTGGGGAGCGGTGGGTGGATGCCGGGAGCTAAGGAGCACATGGGAGCGAAGCGGGGGTGCCTGGCTTCACGGTCCGATGCGCGTTTGCTGGATTTCGCGGTGGCACCTAGTCTGCAAAACGGTTCGGGATTCGAACTATTGCTGGATACTCGCGCGGGTAGGTGCGCTGGTTTTGATGGGTGGAAACCAGGGCGCTCCTCGCAGAGGGCGGTAGTCGGCGACGGCGAAGGCGGTTGCAGCTGCCGAGATCAGCGCGACGAAGACGCCGGGCTGACGGGTGGCATGTTCGGGAAAGTCAAAGGGAATCAGCCAGGCGAGCAGCAACATTGAAGTGGTGTTGAGTAAGTCGGTTGCGGCGATAAGCGATAGATCCGGGCGGCCCGCGCCGTATTGCCCGCCGGTGATCGCCGTGACGATCCCGAACACGCCAGCGATCAGGAACAGCACGGCGGCCACTGTGTTGAACTCCCAACCGGTGCGATTGACGCCCTGAACGCCTGCCCAGGGTAGAAAGAGCGCCAACATCAAGGATGCGCCGCCGACGCCGGCGATCAGCCGTCGGTATACGGGCGTTTTAGCAGCCATGTCGCTCCTCCGTGTGATCGAGGCAGGTAGCCCGCCTGAGTTGCCATAACAATCGTTATTCCTAGTCAGGAACATAACGCTTGTTATGGCATCATGTCAATGATGACTTCGACCGACACCGCGTTGAGCGCCCGGGACCGCCTCGTGGCCGCCGCTTTGGCCGTGCTCGAAAGAGACGGACCGGCGGCGATTCAAGCGCGAACACTGGCTGGCGAGATCGGCGCGTCCACGATGGCGGTCTACACGCACTTCGGGGGCATGCCCAAGCTGATCGAGGCGGCGATGCGAGAAGGGCTTGCGCGCTTCGCCGAGCACACGCGCGGGGTGCCCCACACCGACGACCCGATGGCTGATCTCATCGCTGGCGGACTGGCCTACGGCGAGTTCGCGATGCAAAACCCGCAGCTGTACCGGTTGCTGTTCGGACTCACCGAACTAGGCGGAATCCATAAGCCCTCAGCCGATGGGGGCACACCGTGGGATCTCGCCGAAGGAGTCGACGCACTGTCGGTGCTGGTTACTGCCGTCGAGCGCGTCATCGAAGCCGGGCGGATCCGACCGCAGCAGCCGACCCCGGCGGCTACCCAGATCTTGAGTGCCACCCACGGATTCGTACTGCTGGCGATGAGCGGATTCATCAACTCCCAAGGGCTGCAGGATGTGATGGCCCCATTGGCGGTCAACTTGATGGTGGGTCTCGGCGACACGCGCCGGCGCGCCGAACGTTCGTTGGCCGCCGCGATCAGAGCGCGCACATCTCAGTAGCCCAAACATCAACGGGGTAACCCCGCAAGCGGATCGCCGCCATGATGTGTGGTCTGGAACATCACCGTGGCGCCAACACTGGGTAACCCGCCACGAATAGCGGCCCGAGCCATCGGTCCCCCGGCTGGGGAGCGGCATTATTGGCCCCGCCGGGGGACGGACACAACGCAAACCGTCACATTCTGTGCGGCACTGATTGCTCGTCTCGTGCCCTCCTCGGTAGCCAAGGCCTTATTCGGGGCACCGCCACGATAGCTCGCTTCAGATAGCGCCGAATGCCGTTGTAGACACGCGCGTTACAACGTTCCACTTTGGTGAGCAGTTGGCGGTAGCTCGAATACTGTTGTCCTACAGCAGATTAACGAATCTGCAGGGGTTTACTGGTAACCCGCCATATTCGATCCCGCCGTATTCCTGCTCATGCGGTCGCCGTCGAACCGTGAGCGGCGCTGACGGGGGAGTGCGGTCGATGTTGCGATACCGGCCGGCCGCGCCCTAGGGGTGGTGCGCGAGACCGCCGTTTGCTGGCGGCTGAACGACTCCGCGCCCCCGATGAGGCTGGCGTTCTGGCTTTCCCCGTCCGCAAGTTCGCGTTCGGCGGGGCCGATACATGGTTCAGGGTGGATCGAGGCTAAAATCTCATGACGGTTTCAGTTGAGCAAAGGTACTGCAGCTTACCCGCGATGCGAGGGCCGATATCGCCTGTTTGGCGTTAGTGTTGGCTGCTATGGCCGGACTGGACAATTACGTGAAGCGCTGGCGCACAGCGCTTCACGTAACCGTGTCGGCATTGATAGTTGCCATCCTTGGACTCGCCATCACCCCCGTAGCTCATGCGGCTGCGGCCACGGCGACGTTGTCAGTGACATCGACGTGGCAGACCGGTTTTATCGCCCACTTCACCATCACCAACTCGGGCACGGTGCCGCTAACCGATTGGAAGCTTCAATTCGACTTGCCGGTGGGAGAATCCGTCTCGCACACGTGGAATAGCACCCTTGCACAATCTGGCACGCACTATGTTCTCACCCCCGCGAATTGGAATCGAATCATTGCACCCGGTGGTTCAGCCACAGGTGGTCTAAGAGGCGTGCTGACCGGTTCCTACTCGCCACCGTCGAATTGTCTGCTCAACGGGCAATATTTTTGCACCTAGAGGCGACTGCGCACTGAGGCTCGGCCACTCCGAACGACCCTCTTGGGTATCGACTAGTTCGATTAAC
>NZ_JBAPPI010000284.1:0-3348 GCF_049280035.1 Mycobacterium sp.
ACCCAGATCAACTCGAAGTGGTATGCCCGCCGCGCCAGCGGCGGGCATACTGCTGTGCTGGAGTGTTAGCGGACCATTCACGCAGCTGGGCAAGTAGACTCGGCGGCAATGGAGGGTGCGGAATGAACGACCTGGTTGATACCACCGAGATGTACCTGCGGACGATTTACGACCTCGAAGAAGAGGGCGTGACGCCGCTGCGTGCCCGGATCGCCGAACGGCTTGACCAGAGCGGGCCCACGGTCAGCCAGACGGTGTCGCGGATGGAGCGCGACGGCCTGCTGCACGTGGCCGGCGACCGCCATCTGGAACTCACCGACAAGGGCCGCGCGCTGGCCATCTCGGTGATGCGCAAGCACCGGCTGGCTGAGCGGCTGCTGGTCGATGTCATCGGATTGCCCTGGGAAGAGGTGCACGCCGAGGCCTGCCGGTGGGAGCACGTGATGAGCGAAGACGTCGAGCGTCGGCTGATGCAAGTCCTTAACAATCCGACAACCTCGCCATTCGGCAACCCGATTCCAGGGCTGTTGGATTTGGGCGTCGGGCCTGGGTTCGGCGACGAAGAGCCAAATTTGGTGCGGCTCACAGAGCTGCCGGCCGGATCGCCTGTCGCAGTCGTGGTGCGTCAGCTCACCGAACACGTGCAAGGCGACATCGACCTGATCACCCGGCTCAAGGACGCTGGCGTCGTTCCCAACGCCCGGGTGACCGTCGAAACCAACCCGGCCGGCGGCGTGACGATCGTGATACCGGGCCACGAGAACGTCAGCCTGCCGCATGAGATGGCGCACGCCGTCAAGGTCGAAAAGGTCTAGCGCCCGGCGACGATGCAGTGGGGGTACCCCCAGCCGCGCACAGCGGCGAGGGGGACGCGCAGCGCGATGAGGAGGAGCCGGGCCATCTAGACGGCTCGTCGGCCGAACGCCCGTCGAGGCGGTAGCCGCACACCCAGGCGATCGGCCAGCCGGTACCCGGTGACAGCCAGTTCGCGAATGTGCTCAGGCCGCAGGCCCGATTGCAACGCCGTGTCGAGCATGCCCGCCATCCGATGGTCGGGCTGGCAGCGCAACGCGGCCTCCAGCGACACCCCGGCCAGCGGGCCGTCGCCGCGGACATAGGCACTGAACGCGACCAACACCAGCGCCTCTACCCGCCACGGCGTGGGCAGGCTGCGCGATAGCAGCGCCCACAGCGACTCGGCCTCTCCGGCGCTCTGGCCGACCGCAAGGGCATACATCGTGTCGCGAAACTCCACGTCGCCAAGCGCGCAGGCCAGGCTGGCCAGCTCCGCATCGGAGAGCCGTTGTCCCTGGCCGACACGGGCAGCAGCAGCCATCGCGTCCTCGGCGTCGCGGCGGACGCAGGCAGAAGGATCGGCCCGGTGCGCAGAATCCCGCGACGCGGCGTGGTCGCCGATCAACCCGGCCAGCGCCGCGGTTGGCGCCCGCTCGTCGGCCGCGATGACCGACTGCAGATCAGCGCGCCGCGGATACAGCCGACGGCCGTCGAGCACCGCCGCCACCGCCACCGGCGATGCGGACGGGTCGTCGATGACACCGCCGGCACCGCAGCCATCCACGCAGTGCCAGCGCCCCCCAGCGGCCACCCGGTCCACCACATGTGCGGCCCAAAGCGCGATGTCGCGCTGCGACAACTCGTCGGTGAGCGTCGCACACAGGTCGCGGTACTGCTCGTTGCACATCGGGCAGCCCGCGCCGTCGGCGTCGACAATGACCACGATGGCCGCCTCGGGGCTGGCGGCCGATGCCACCTCCGCGAGCTGCCCAATCTGGTCAGCGAGCGCGTCGGAGAGGTCGACCCGCATCACCGACGCCAGCTCGTTGTCGTCGATCGATATCAGCACGAGCGATTTCTCCGGCACGAAGCCCAGCACGGCCGGCAACGCGGCGATCACCGCGCCGGGGCGATTCAGTTCAAAGTCAGGTCGCTGCTTGGTCATGGCGCCCACGCTGGCAATCGGCACTGTCACCCCGTCGGCGGTCCAGACGGCGACACCCGCGCGCTGTGGACAAAGGCACAGCTGGGGACAAAGACCAAACGAATTGTTCACACGTATATCGCCTCGCTCGGCGTGCGCGCGGCCGAGAAGCGGCGTACATGTTTCCTCATGGGTTCGAGGCTGGAGCACGACGCGAAATACGACCTAGTCGTCATCGGTTCGGGTCCCGGCGGGCAAAAGGCCGCTATCGCCGCGGCCAAGCTGGGCAAATCGGTCGCGGTCGTCGAGCAACGACAGATGCTGGGCGGGGTCTGCGTCAACACCGGCACTATCCCGTCGAAGACGCTGCGCGAGGCGGTTCTCTACCTGACCGGGATGAACCAGCGCGAGCTGTACGGCGCGAGCTATCGGGTCAAGGACAAGATCACACCGGCTGACCTGCTATCGCGAACCAGCCACGTCATCGGCAAGCAAGCCGAAACGGTGCGCAACCAGCTGATGCGTAACCGGGTCGATCTCATTCCCGGACAGGGCCGATTCCGCGACGAACACACCCTGCTGGTCGAAGACCATTCCCGCGGTGAACGCACCACGGTCAGCGGCGAATACATCGTCATCGCAACCGGCACCAAACCGGCCCGCCCCGGGGGGGTGGAGTTCGACGAGCAGCGGGTGCTGGACTCCGACGGCATCCTTGATCTGCAGTCGATCCCGGCGTCGATGGTGGTGGTCGGCGCCGGTGTGATCGGCGTCGAGTACGCGTCGATGTTCGCCGCGCTGGGCACCAAAGTGACCATCGTCGAGAAGCGGCAAGACATGCTGGACTTCTGCGATCCCGAGATCATCGAGGCGTTGCGTTTCCACCTGCGCGACCTCGCAGTCACGTTCCGATTCGGCGAAGAGGTCACCACCGTCCAGGTCGGCGCGCAAGGCACCGTCACCAGCCTTGCCAGCGGCAAGAAGATCCCAGCCGAAACGGTGATGTATTCGGCGGGACGCCAAGGCCAAACCGAGCACCTCGAACTCGAGAACGCGGGCCTGGAAGCTGACAACCGTGGACGGATCTATGTCGACGAAGACTTCCGGACCAAGGTCGACCACATCTACGCCGTCGGCGACGTCATCGGCTTCCCCGCCCTGGCCTCGACCTCGATGGACCAGGGCCGGGTAGCCGCCTGCCACGCGTTCGGTGAGCCGGTGCATGGCCTGACCGCGCTGCAGCCGATCGGCATCTACTCGATCCCGGAGATCTCCTACGTCGGCGCCACCGAGGTTGAACTCACCAAGGACGCGATCCCGTACGAGGTCGGCATTGCCCGCTATCGCGAACTGGCCCGCGGCCAGATCGCCGGCGACTCCTACGGCATGCTCAAGCTGCTGGTCTCCAC
>NZ_JBAPPI010000285.1:0-12188 GCF_049280035.1 Mycobacterium sp.
GGTATGCGTCGATGACCCGCAGGCTTACTGCGGAATGCTCGGCCCACAGAGCCAGGGCGCTCGCCCCTGCTTTCCCGAATCGGGCCAGCGGCCCCGACAATGGGGTAATCAGGACGGCGCGAGCTGCCACACCCTCAACTTAAACAGTGGCCGGCGCCGTCACGGGTGATCGGTCACGCTCCGCGGCCTTCACAAGTCCTCAAGGGACGAGCTGGACCGCGCGGCGCATGACAACGACCCGTCAGGATGCCCACGGGCCCACGCCGCCGACTTTTTCGATCGTGATGTGAGTCAGGTATCCGGGCGGTGCGTCGGGCGGCGGGAAGCCGGTGCCGGGGCCGAAGATAGTCGTGGCGATCTCGTCGAGCAGTTCGGGAGCGCCGCCCTCCTCGATGCGCGCCGTGCCCTTGATCGACAGATAAGGTGTCTGCGGTCCGCTGCGGTCGGTGGACACGATGGTCACCGCCACACGGGGATCACGCCGGATGTTGCGGATCTTCAGATGCTCCTGCAGATGGGCGGTGACCAGTTCATCATTGCCGTCGGGCGTGCTCTGCAGCACCATCCAAACGAGGCTTATTTGCGGGCTGCCGTCGCGGTTGACCGTGACCAGCGTTGCCGGATCGGAACCGATGAGTTGGCGCGCGGTGTCGTCGAGTTTCATTTCTGCTCCTGGCTTCTAGCGGGGTTTCTGCTGTCTGCGGCTCGCTAAACGAGTCGTCGTGGAGATAGAGGCGGCGAGTGGCTGCAAGTCATCGGTGACAACCCGACCAAGCAGCCCCGCATTGTGTGCCGGCGGGCTTGGGCGATGAGTTTGGTAACCATCCAGGCTCTGTAGTGCTGGGAGGTGTGTGGTGAGGAGAGCCGCGGTGGTGCAGTACTCCACGACCAACCAGGGCGCGCAACGTAACCGCGAGCTGATTGAGGACGTGCTGATAGAACTGGCTGCCCGAGATCCCAAGGGAGTCCAGTACCAGGTCTTGATGCTCGACGATGGAATCGGATTCATGCATATCGTCGCGTTCGACGGTACCGAAGACCCATTCGGGGACTGCGACGCTTATCGCGAATTTCACCGGGAACTCGCCCAGCGCCTGGCGACAAAGCCGGTCGTGACGCGTGCGGTGTTGATTGGCTCCTACCACGGCCGCGCCCCGGCGAAATAGTGCGCTGATCTCGCGCCGGGGCGATGAGTTTCGACCGGTGAGCGCCTCTCTAATACTGAGGAAAGGAGTCAGCATGAAAATCATGCAAACCGCGTCGCGCGAGGAGTGGTTGGCGGGGCGCCTGGACCTTCTGGTCAAGGAGAAGGCCGCCAGCCGGCAGCTCGCCGAACTGGCCGAGCAGCGCGGGGCGCTTCCCGCGGTAGCCGTGGACAAGGACTATGTCCTCGAGGGTCCTGACGGCGAGGTAGCGCTTATCGACTTGTTCGAGGGCCGCAGCCAGTTGATCATCTACCACTTCATGTGGCTGCACGACATCGATGAGGGCTGTCCGAGTTGCTCGTTCGCCGTCGACAACATGCCCGATCCGGTCCATCTGAACGAGGGCGCCGACACCACACTGGCGTTGGTGTCGCGCGTGCCCCACGCACGACTCAGCGAGTTCAAGGCTCGCATGGGATGGCGGCTGCCGTGGTACTCGTCAAACGGCAGCGACTTCAATTACGACTTCCACGTCAGCAACGACGAGTCGATCGCACCCGTCGAATACAACTACAAAGACAAGGCCACCCTGATGCGCGAGGGGCTGGAGTACGTGGCCACCAACGGTTCCGACGGACAGGGCGTCAGCGTCTTCGTCCAGGAAGACGGCAAAGTCTTGCACACCTATTCGGCCTACGGTCTCGGCGCTGATGTCATGCTGAGCACCTATCGGTTCCTCGACCTGACCCCGCGGGGCCGGCAGCGCTACATCAACGAATGGCCGTGGCACGACACGTATGGGGCACCGGATCGTCATGAGCATCACCATTGATCGTGGGGGCGAGGACTTCGCACGCCTGGCCGAGCCGTTTCGAGGTGAGCTGGTCGCCTACGGCTACCGCATGCTCGGCTCGGTCGACGACGCCGAAGAAGTCGTGCAGGACGTCTACTTGGACGCGTGGCGGGCCTACGATCGGTTCGAAGGCCGCTCGTCCCTGCGCACCTGGTTGTATGCCATCGCCACCCGGGCATTCGTGAAAGCCATCGAGCGCCGCAAACGTCGCCCCCTGCCGTCGGACCTGCATGCGCCGGCCACCGACCCCACCGCGCGCCCCCTAGCCGGTGATCCGGGCTTGACCTGGCTACAGCCCGCGCCCGATTCGCTGCTGGCCGGCACGACTTCCGACCCGGGCACCGTCGTGGCCTCGCGCGAAACCATGCGCCTGGCCTTCGTGGCTGTGCTGCAGTACCTTCCGCCGCGGCAGCGGGCGGTGCTGATTCTGCGGGACGTATTGGGTTGGTCCGCAGCCGAAGTCGCGGCGCTGCTGGATCTGAGCGTGGCGGCGGTGAACAGTGCGTTGCAGCGGGCCCGCTCGCATCTACCCGCAGACAGCGACTCGTTGGCGCAGCCGTCCGAGCCGAGGCAGCGTGAACTGCTTGACCGGTATGTGGCCGCATTTCAAAACGCCGACGTTGACGGGTTGGTCGCAGTACTGACCGAGGACGCGATCTTCGAAATGCCGCCGTTCCTCACATGGTTTCAGGGCAGCGCGGCGATCGGTGGATTCCTTGGTGCGCGGATGCGCGCGTTCGGCAGCACTCCGGTCATCCGTACCACGGCCAATGGGCAACCGGCAGTGGCCCTGTACCCGACGGCTGCCCCTGGCCAGCATCGCCTGCATGCCCTGCATGTGCTCACGCTCGAGTCGCGGGGAGTCGGTCGCGTCGTGTCGTTCCAGGACGTCGATGCGTTGCGGCACTTTGATCTTCCGCACCTGCTGCCGACTGAGCCAATAACGAGCTGACGCAAAAGGATTGGCACCCAACAAAATTTGTGCCAACACCCGGTGCTTGTGCACAGCGTCTTTGATCCGGGGTCGGCGGGAAGTGGAAGACGCTAGTGCCGCAGCTTGTTGAACTGTACCTCGACGTGTAGGGCGCTAGCGGCAGTTCGGTAGCTTTCGACCACACCCTCGAGCCGTGCACGGGAGCCGTCGAAGCAAGCCCAGTCAAAGACGGCTTGACATACGTGGTCGGCCAGACTGCGCAAGATGCCGTCCCGAGGAGGGTTGTCGATGACTCTGATCGCGGCCGTGCAGAGCATCCCTTTGTCGACGTTATCCCCCCGCATTGCCCGCCGAGCCAGTGTCACCAGATCGCGGGTATGTCCGCCCTCGAAATCCATCTATACCTCTTGCCTCGTAAGAAGGTTCTAGTGCGTTCAAGTTCTTCGTCACGCCCGAGTACGAGGAAGCACTAGATCAGCCGAGTCGTAAAGCTAGTCAACAATCAGTACGTGCCGGCCACGTTCTGGTAACAGACATACATCGGTCTCGACCGAAATCGTCATTCGCTGAAGATGGTTCCGATCGCCCAACCAAACTAGCGCCCAAACCGCTTCACTGGCTATTCGGTTAGGCCGACTCACCGATGAAGCGCCTGTGCAATTCCTCTGTGAGGACGTGGATTTGGCGGGTCAGCTCGGTGTTGGCTTTAAGCTCGAGGTCCTGAGCTTCAAAGTCGTGGTCGGCTTTGGCCTGCTGGAAGGCCGCTTGGCGATTTTGGCCGATCATGACGAACGTCGACAGGAAGATCGCTTCAAGTGAAACCACCAGAGTCAGGGTCACCCTGATGGCGTGCTCGTCACCGACCTCATCACATCGGCAGCCTGCGATTAAACGTGCGGTCGGCTGCTGGCTAACCGCCGCGCTGACGCACTCATATACCGCGGGCAGAATTTGCGGTGCGGCCGCGTTGCGCTATGTACGCGCGATAAGACGGAGGGAGACGCGGGTGAAGATTCGCTTCGGAGTCAGCCTGGGTGTGAACACCGCCCCAGGACAGCTCGCCGGCATCATCGATCACCTCGAAAACAGCGGGGTCGACTCGCTGTGGTTTTCCGAGCTGGTCTACACCCCTGCGGTGGATCCCATGGTGGGCATGGCCTACGCACTGGCTAGAACAACCCGATTGAAGGTGGGGACCTCAGTCGCGGTGCTTCCAGGGCGGCATCCGGTGCTGGTGGCTAAACAATTGGCGTCGCTGGCGGCCCTTGCGCCCAAGCGCGTTCTGCCCGTCTTCGGATTGCGGTCGGCAATTGCGACCGAGCGCGAGCTGTTTGTAGTCCCCGACGGCGAGCGCGCCGCGGTATTCGACGAGTCGCTGCAGTTGCTGCGGTCGGCGTTGGTGGAGGATTCGGCCAGCTACTCCGGTCGGTATTTCACGGTTAATGACGCGGCGATCATGCCCCGACCGGTGCCTCCGCTCGACATCTGGTTGGGTGGCTCGGCGCCGGCGGCATTTCGGCGCATAGGTGCCTTCGGCGATGGCTGGCTGGGTAGTTTCCTTACGCCAACCGAGACGCGGGCAGGGCGCGAAGCGATCGAACATGCTGCGGCGCACGCGGGCCGACATATCGAACCCGACCACTTCGGAATTTCGTTGGCCGTCGCCGACGGTGAGGTGCCGGCAGAGTTAGGCATGGCGGTCCGCCGGCGTCGTCCAGATCTGGATCCCGGCGAGCTGATCGCTGCGGACTGGGATCAGCTGCATCGCCAACTAGACGCCTACCTGGATGCCGGTTTGACGAAATTCGTCATTCGGCCCGCCGGTAGCCAGTCATTGGATGACTTCATCGATCGATTCGTCGCCGAGCTGGCCGATCGACAGAACTGACCGAACGATAACCCGTTGTACCGCGGGCATGCGCTTTCGCTGGCTATATTCGAAGTTTGCTGTCCAGTTGCGGGTGCAGTTGGCCAATGCGCTACGTGACCGCGGCGAACTGAACTGAGTGAATGTGACGGTGCGGTGATCTTTACGTGGCTGGGCTTCGCTGGAGGGCTCTTCGTCGTGACGAGCACCCTGCTCAGTGTTGTGGGCACTCTTGTGGTGCCACGGGGTGTCAATTCCCCGATATCGCGCGCCGTCGACCGAGCCTTGGACGCTGGGTTTTTGCAACTGACCAGGCGGGTGCGGTCGTACGAGCGCCGTGACCGCATCCTCGCGTGGCAATCGCCACTGTCGTTGCTGATACGACTTGCGGTATGGCTCGGCCTCCTCGTTGCCGGCTTCGCCCTGCTGCTGTTGCCGAGCCTGGACGGGCACCTCGCAGCTGCCTTTACTCACGCTGGATCGTCGATGTTCACCCTCGGTTACGCCGCCCCCACCGGTACCGGCAGCACGACGCTCGAATACCTGGCGGCGTTCACCGGGCTCGTCGTTATCGGCTTGCAGGTCGGCTACCTGCCGACTTTATACGCCGCGTTTAACCGGCGTGAGACCGAAGTCAGCCTCCTTAGCTCGCGTGCCGGCACCCCACCGTGGGGGCCCGAGATTCTGGCCCGCACTCGTTGGGGGATCGAGGACGATGTCATACCGGCTCTCCTCGAGGAATTGTTCGTCGCGTGGGAACGGTGGGCCGCCGAGGTCGCCGAATCCCACACCACATACCTGACATTGGCGAGGCTCCGCTCACCGCGGCCGCCGACGCACTGGCTGATCGCGCTGATCGCGGTGATGGATGCCGCTGCCCTGCATTTGGCGCTGGCCCCGTCGCGAGAACCCAAACTTTCCCCGCGGCTTTCGCTTCGGATGGGCTTCGTGGCGTTACAGCAGATCGCAACAGTCATGGGGCTGCCGGTACCCGACGATCCTGACCCCGATGGGCCGGTCACGGTGTCCTTCGACGAATTCAGATCCGCTACCGCGATGCTGCGCGAAGTCGGGTACCCGATCGAGCAGACTGATGATGAGGCCTGGCCGCATTTTCGTGGCTGGCGCGCCAACTACGACGCGGTCGCAATGCTGATGGCCCGCGAACTCGACGCGCCGCCGGCTCTGTGGACCGGGTCGCGGCGATGGCCGTCGACGCCGATCCTGCCGCTGCGGCCTCCCGCCAGAGTCGCACGAGACGCCCGACGACGGCGAAAATAGTCGGCTGCGATTCGATAAGCTAAGGAGCACAACGGATAACGGTATCGAGAACGGACAGTGCCATGGCCACCTTGGTATCAGTGAACGTTGGTCTGCCGAAGGATGTGGCGTGGAACGGCCGCACGGTCTACACCGGTGTCTGGAAACAGCCGGTGGTGGGGCCACGCATGGTCCGCCGGCTCAACGTGGACGGTGACGGCCAAGGCGACTTGGACGGGCACGGTGGGGAAAACCGCGCGGTGCTGGTGTATCAGCTTGATTCCTACCGGTATTGGTCGGACAAACTGCATCGCGACGACCTGCAACCCGGCCATTTCGGCGAGAATTTCACCGTCGAGGGTTTGCCGGACGACGAGGTGTGCATCGGAGATCGATACCGGATCGGGCAGGCCACCTTCGAAGTCAGCCAACCACGTGTCACCTGCTACCGGGTCGGCCTGCGGCTGGCGGAGCCAAAGATGGCCGCGCTGCTGGTATCCCACCACCGCCCCGGGTTCTATTTCCGCGTCATCACCGAAGGACAAATCGAAGCCGGGCAACAGATCGTCAAAGTCGGCTCAGGGCCCGAGCAGGTCACCGTAGCCGAAATCGACGCGCTGCTTTACCTTCCCGGCCATCCCCGCGACGCCCTGGAACGTGCCCTCCGTATCCCGGCGTTGAGCGGAGGGTGGAAGGGACCCCTGCAGAACCTGCTCACCCAGGCGGATGACACATCCACATCGGCGGGCAACACCGGCCTGACGGCCGCCGCCAGTAGCCCCCCACCCGCTTGGGCAGGATTCCGCTCCCTTGAGGTGACGGCAACCCACGATGAAAGCCGAACGGTTCGCTCGATCACGTTGGCCGATCCGGACGGCGCACCGCTGCCGCCATGGCGGCCCGGCCAGTCTGTTGTAGTGCGGCTGTCACGCGAGGACACCCACGAGACATTGATCAGAAACTACTCGGTGTCCAACGGGGCCGGAGCCGGGAAGTACAGGATCAGCGTCAAGCGCGAAACCGGTGGCGCTGCAAGCAGTTACATTCACTCCCACGTGAAGGTCGGCGACATCATCGAGGTTGCTGCACCGCGAGGCGCGTTCTTCCTCACCGACGCCGAAACACCGGTCATCCTGATATCCGCGGGTGTTGGGGTCACGCCGGTGCTGTCCATGCTGCACACGCTGGCCGCGACCGAATCACCCCGGCAGGTCTGGTGGCTGCACGCAGCCCGGGACCAGACGCAGCAGCCCTTCGCTGTCGAAAGCGGAGCATTGCTGAACCAGCTCAGCGACATCCATATTCGCGTCTTTTACAGTCGACCCGAACCAGCAGGCCAACTCCCGGCCAACGCCGAGCATGGCCGCTTGTCCGCAGCGGTGATTGCCCGACTCGGGCTTCCCCGCACCAGCGACGTGTATCTGTGCGGGCCCGCAAGCTTCATGGACGACATCAGTGCGGGACTCCTGGAGCTGGGCTTTGAGCACGCCCAGATTCACACTGAAGTCTTTGGCGCCACAGCCGCACTCACGCCAGGCATCGCCGCGGCGACGGTCCCGCCGCATCTACCGGTCGGGCCGCGCGGACCGGGACCGCAGGTGCAGTTCGCCCGCAGCGGCATAACGGCACCATTCGGTCCGCCCGCCACCACCCTGCTCGAGTTCGCCGAAGCGTGTGACGTTCCGGCGCAGTGGTCGTGCCGCACCGGCGTGTGCCACAACTGCGAGACGGCGCTGATCTCGGGAACCGTCGACTACACCCTCGAACCTCTGGAACCGCCTGCGCCGGGCAACATCCTGTTGTGCTGTAGCCAACCGGCCGAACCAGTAGTCGTCGAGCTGTAGCAAACTTGTTGCGAAACAACAGATTTCAGGAACGTGCGAATTCGCAAAATCCGTTGTTTTCAACGCGGGGCCTCACGATATGTCTTCACCACAGACGTATCGGTTGATGAAGTCCAGGCCTTCATCCGTGACCTCGTACGTGTACTGGGTTGGTTTACCCCGTTGGGCCCCTACGGGCGCTAGTTCAACACGTTTCAAAAGCCCGTCGTTGACCGCGTGCAGGAGGAGGATCTCGAAGCCCGGCTCGACGACGAAGGATCTTCGGTCGGTCTCGGCAATCTGATCGAACACCCGGCGCTCGAACTCAGAGTAGCGGCTGTTCAAGATCGCGAGATTGCGCTTATACCCGCGGATCGACTGCCGATCGATTTCTTTCTTTTGGCACTTCTCGCATAACGCGATGAGGTTCGCGAACGACTCGTCGTCGCTCTCTGACTCAGGCAGGATGTGAGCTGTCTCGGTCGTTGGGTGCCGACAGGTGGGGATGGCACATCTATGGCCCGCCTCGACCAGCGCCATTCTTTTTCGGGCCATGAGCACACCTGCGAACGCACCAGGGCCGAAACTTCGCCGGGCCGGCCACACTCCGCTAACCGTCATGGGCGCGCTCCACATTTTCGCGAAACGATGGATCGTCCAGGCCACAACGCACACCGCTATCACCAACACCCCGTAGTGCAGCGCCATGCGCCACCAGGGTCGGGTGGGGTCCTCCTGAGCGGCCACCACCGATGGAGCCGCCTGTGCCGCACCGGGTGTGGCGGCTAGCACCAAGAACGGTGCGAGCGTCATGGCGGCTGCCGCCGCCGCGATAACCTTGCCCATTCGGCTCTGGCCGATCAGCGTCGGCAGCAGGTAACGTTCGAACGCCATCTCGCCCCTGGCCTTTCCCACGTCCTCACCTGGTCGGACATGCTAGGCACCTACCAGCTAAAAATACTCCAATCGGGGTGGCGGTGGACGACCGCGGCACCGTCGACGTCACCGACACCTCTTGATTAGAGAAATTACGGGTGATAACGGCTCTTGACGCCGTCAAGACGCGAAAACAAACCAGTAGGTAATTTACCGAGACTGAATCGGAACGAGACGGAACGAACATGCAGGTAAATCGGCATATGCCTGGTCAAGGCGGGGGTTCGTGCCCCTTTAGCGACACAATCTTGGTTGATGACGCCCTTATCGCGCGGGTACCGGACGGGAACGCACCAGCGTTGGCCACCAGAACCACTTCCCGAGGATGCTCAGGATGCACGGCACGACGAACGAACGCACGATCAGCGTGTCGAGCAGCAGGCCGATGCATACGGTCGAACCCAACTGACCGATGGTTCTGAGATCGCTGGAAAGCATCGCCAGCATGGTGAACGCGAACACCAAACCCGCGGACGTCACCACACCACCCGTGCTTCCGAGCGCGCGGATGAGACCGGTGTGCAACCCGGCGTGAAGCTCCTCTTTGACTCGGGCGATCAACAGTAAGTTGTAGTCCGAACCCACCGCCACCAGGATGATGAACGTGAGCGGCAATATCAACCAGTGCAGGTGCAGGCCGATGAGGTGCTGCCAGAGGAGCACGGAGAGCCCGAACGCCCCGGCGTACGAGAACGCCACCGTGCCGGGGATGACCAAGGCGGCCATCAGACTTCGCGTGAGGAACAACATGATCAAGAAGATCAGCACGAAGGCGGCGACCGCCACGATGAGCAGATCGGATGTGGCGTATTCCTTGATGTCTTTATCGGTCGCACCCGAGCCGCCGATATAAACTTTCGCGCCGGCCAACGAGGTCTCTTTCAAGATCGTGGTTATCGCATCGGGGAATGCGTTGACATGCTCCACGCCTTCGGGGCCCATGGCGTCCCCCTCGTGGGTGACGATGAACCGAGCGGCCTTGCCGTCCGGCGACATCAGGAGCTTCATACCAGTCTTGACGTCTTCGTTGTCAAAACCTTCATGGGGGATGTAGAAGAAGTCATCGCTCTTGGACTGGTCGAAGTCGAGCCCCACATTGACCTGGTCGTAGTATGTCTGGTCGGTCTGTGTGGACTGCAGGGCCGACTGGCCGTAGGTGCTGTTTAAAAGAGCCGCTAAAGCCTCCGAGTCGTCGGCCGTCAGTTTCAGCTGCGTGATTATTTGCGGCACGATCCTGTCTATGGCCTCGAGCGAGATTGTGGTGTCTTTGATATCAGCGGCCAAGTGGTCGATGTTGTCGAGTGTATCGAATAGCGATCGAAATGCCCAGCACATGGGAACGTCGAAACAATGGCGCTCCCAATAGAAATAGCTCTTGACCGGACGGAAGAAATCGTCGAAATTTGAGATTTCCTCATTCATCTCATCGGTGACCCGTTGCAGATCCTCGACGGTGAGAACCGTCTTGTGCAGCTCATCTGACAAGTTCTGGAAGTAGTCGATCTCTTTCCGCGTGACCGCGACGGTGTGCGTCGTGATCTGTGCCTGCTGGTCGGTATT
Organism: Mycobacterium sp.; assembly: GCF_049280035.1. Taxonomy (GTDB): domain Bacteria; phylum Actinomycetota; class Actinomycetes; order Mycobacteriales; family Mycobacteriaceae; genus Mycobacterium. Next base: position 10,379 of record NZ_JBAPPI010000285.1, read on the forward strand.
TGTGTTTTGCTGCACGTTGAACGGGAGCTGTTGACCGCTAGCGCTGCCTTGCGTGGTGGTCAAGTAGGGAATGGTGGCATGTTCCAATGCTCGGCCCATGGGCCTGGTGATGCTTTGCACCTCCGCGACGCCGGGAAGGCGAATGAGACTCCTGGCCACGCGGTCCAACGAGATGAAATCGGCCGAGTTTCGCATGTCATGATCTGTCTCGACCATCAGCATCTCGGAGAACAGTTTGCTCTTCGTGAAGTGCCGATCCGCCGCCTGGAAACCCAGATTGGAAGGGGAATCTTTTGGCTGGTATTGGCGGTCGTCGTAGTTCTGCCGATACGTCGGCACGAAGATCGCCCCCAGCATGACGGCAGCGGCACTGGCCGCGAGGATCGGCACCGGCCAGCGCACCACGCTCGTTCCGATCCGCCGATAAAGCAGCGCCTTAACCTTCCCTCTCGGGTCCATGAGCCCGAAAAGGCTGCCCAACGTCAACAGGGCCGGGCCCAGCGTCAGCGCGGCGGCGATGGTAAACAGCATGGTGATGGCGACGGCGGGCCCCATCGTGTGGAAGTAGTTGAGTCGCGCGAAAGTCAAGCAGTAACACGCCCCCGCGATCGTCAGCCCCGAGCCAATGATGATCGGTGCGACCCCCCGATACGCGGTGTAAAACGCTTCCTCCTTGCTTTCGCCGGCTTGTCGCGCCTCGTGATAGCGGCCCATCAAGAAGATGCCGTAGTCCGTCCCCGCTCCCAGGGTCAGCGCGACGACGATGTTTACCGCGAATGACGAGAGCTCGAGGTATCCGAGATGGCCCAGGGTTGAAATGACTCCCTTCGCGACCAGCAGCTCGAACAGAACGCCGTACATGGGCACCGCCAGGGTGGAAACGCGGCGATACACCAAGAACAACATCCCGAAGATGAGGATGATCGTCACGATCGTGATGTTGTTCAAGCTCGAATTGGCAATAGTCAGCGTGTCCGAGGCCAGCGGAGCCGCGCCGCTGACATAGACCTTGAGCCCGGGCGGCGGCGTGTCCTTGGCGACGGTATCCCGAATAGCACCCACCGACTGATTCGCCTGCATTTGGCCGATATCGCCCGCGAGACGCAACAGCACGTACGTGGCCTTGCCGTCGACGCTCTGCGCCCCCGCCGCGGTGATCGGCTTTCCCCACAGATCCATGACGTACTGCACATGCTTGGTGTCTTGCTTCAGCCGGCGCATCAACTCGTCGTAATACTTATGATCCCCGTCGCCCAACGGTCGGTCGGCTTCGAACACGACCATAGCCAAGCTGGTCGAATTGGACTCGCGGAACTTCTCGCCGATCCGCAGCAGCGCCCGCTGCGACGGCGCGTAGTGCGGGACCTGCGGCCCCGCGAGTTCTTCTGCGACTCTCTCTACCTGCGGCATGAAGGTGTTCGTCGAGATCGCCAAAAGCCCCCAAAAGACGATGATCGGTATCGCCAAAGCACGAACCGTCCTGGCGACGAAAGGCCGTTTCGCCCCAGTCTCGTTCGCCCGATGCTCGCTCACGCGGATTTCACTAGGCAGAAGACGTGCGCATCCTGATGCGTGTCGGATTGTTCAGCGCCGGGGGCGCCGGGGGGGACAACGCCGTTCACCAGTATCCGGCAGCCGACTCGACCGCCACCGTGAACTTGCGCCGAGATGCTGGCGGACACCACGGTGAGCGTGGTCGTCTCCGTGTGCGACCACGGCAACGTCGTGAGATTAACTCGATGCGGATGCCCGTTGACGTCGGCCCAGACGAGCATCCCCCCCTCCCCGATGGAGCCGGACAACTCATACG
>NZ_JBAPPI010000286.1:0-10744 GCF_049280035.1 Mycobacterium sp.
GTCGGCCGCAGTCATCGCCGCGGTCAACGGCTTGTATGGGGACGAGTTGACTGAGCGCGACAACCCGCTTGCGGGCGCGATGGTCATCCGGCACCGCGGTAAACCGGTTGAGCCGACGGCCGACGCGATTGCGGCTGCATTCCCGACGGCCACCGATCGGGTCGTGGTGTTCCTGCACGGCTGGTGTCTTACCGAGCGGTCATGGTCTCGGCAGCCACGCGAGGACTCCGGGGCAAAGGACAGCCGCAGCTATGGCGAGCGCCTGCGCGACGATCTCGGATTCAGCCCGGTTCGGCTGCGTTACAACACCGGGCTGCACATATCGGTTAACGGCCGAACTCTCGCCGAAATGCTCGACCGATTGCACGCGCATTGGCCGGTGCCGATCACCGAGCTGGCGCTGGTAGGCCACTCGATGGGCGGACTGGTGGCGCGCAGCGCTTGCCATTACGGCGCACAGCAACAGCATGGATGGACCGACACGCTGAGTCATGTTGTGTGCCTTGGCTCGCCGCATACGGGGGCCGATCTGGAGAAGGGCGTGAACATCGCGTCATGGGCATTGGCACGGCTGCCCGAAACCTGTGCCATCGCAACCTTTTTGAACTCCCGCAGCGACGGGGTCAAGGATCTGCGGTTCGGCGCCTGCCTTGATGAGGACTGGGGTGACGCCGACCCGGACGAGTTCCTGCACGATCGCTGCAACGAGGCGCCGTTCCTCCCACATGCCACTTACCATTTCGTAGCTGCCACAGTCACGCCGCCGCTGCTCGGGATGATCGCCGGCGACCACCTCGTGCGGTCGCCAAGCGCAGCCGGCCGTGGCAGGTCGCGGCGCATTCCCTTTGACACCGAGCAGGGACTGACGCTGACCGGGCTGAATCACTTGGACTTGCTGAATCATCCGCTGGTCTATGCGAAGCTGCGCGACTGGCTGACCCGCTAGGGCATCGTCGCGCCGCCGGCCAGCGCGGCGATCCGAGCTGCCACGTCGGCAGCGACGGCCAACGTCTGCGGATCATCGGCCGCCAAGTAGCGGTCGACGGTGGTGTCGTAGCTGGCGCCCGCGATCGATCCGTGGTCGGCGGGCAACTCGACCACCTCCACCGGCCACTTGTTCCGCCGCAGGGCCGAGGCGAACTCGCGGGTCGCCGCGACCGGAATGACGTCGTCGGATAGACCGTGCAGCAGAGTAAACGGCCAGCGTCGCGCGTCCTGCTTGAGCTGCGTGGCCGGCACTCGACCGAAAATCGGATCGGAGACCATGAACGCCCCGGCGAGGCAGACAGTGTGTGCGAACCCGACATCAACTCGTCGCGCCTGAATCGTCAGCCCGGCCGCCGCGACACCGCCCATCGACCATCCGACAAGCACCAGGCCATCGGGGTCGTCGACGCGGTCACGGGCAAAATGCACCGAGCGCAGCAGGTCGGCGCGCCCGCCATCGTCGGCATGTGAGTTCCAGTCCGGGACCACGACGCCTAAGCCATGGCGGACCAGCCGTTCGGCGAGTGGCCGGACCGCGAGGCGGGCGTCGGCCTGCTGGCCGTGCCACAACAGCACGGTCCGTTGCGCGGGTGTGCCGGAAACGTCTACCAACCGACCCGGGGCGTATTCGACGGTGTCCATGCCCTCCAGGCTGGCCTGCCGGCTAGGCCATTACGGCTTCGGCGGTGGCGCTCCGCCGCCTAACAGCGAGCCGAGGATTCCTAACGGGAGGCCTGCCTGCTCCGGCGTCTTGCCCGGGTCGGGGACCGCCGCGTCGTCTTTCTGCCATGGCTGGCAGCCGTCCGTCTTGAACGTCTTATCAGTCGGGTCGATCCGCACGACCTGCGGCTTTTTGCTCATCGCGTTGTCGAGCAGCTGTTTGCCGTCGTCGCCGGCGAGCCGTTTCCAGTAGCAGACGCCGTTACCTTGCGGCCCGGCGGAGGTATAGGTGCCGGGCACGATGTCGGTGCCCACCGCGAACGTGCCGTCGTGGTCGATGCTCGTCTTCGGCCCGTTCGGCGCTGGCGCGGGGGCCGGTGCAGGCGGCGGCGCAGGGGGATCGGCACTGGCTAGGCCGCCGGCCGCCCCCCAGCTCAGCGCGATGAGCGCCGCGGCCGCGATAGCGGTTGACTTCGACCTCACGAATAGCAGCATACGGGGTTTGTGCGGGGCACGCCCGAGCCTGATTGGGCTGCTAGGCGGTCTTGGTGAGCAGCGGCAACAGCAACCGGCGACGCGCAGAATTGGCATCAGCGAAGTACTGCAGCGCCTCGTGCACCGAGCCGAAGACGGGGAAGCTGGATTCCTCCTGGGTGACCAGCAGCGTCGTGTTTACTGCTTGGCTGGGGACCACGGACCACTCCAGCCCGGCGGCGCTGCAAACGTCATCCAACCGATGAAGAAGTCGAACAGCTTGTGCTGCAAAGCAATTCAAACCGGACAAGTCAAGGACAAACGGCTTGTCCGGCAGGATGAAGCGCTTGGAGTGCTCGCTGACCTGGTCGACATTGGTCGCGTCGACCACACCGCTGATCGTCACAACGGTTGCCAGGTGACGACACTGCGCCCGCACCGCGGCGCCGTTGCAGTCGAACGGGAGATGGGCGTGACGGGGCGTCACGTACGAAGCGGCGCTGTCGATCGAATCCTTCATGAGGCCCCCAGTTCTCAAACGCTGTTGCTGCAAGTCTGTTTGAGACGCTAATTGGTTACTCTAAGGTCACTGGGCGAACCGTTTAATACTTTGCTAAGAAACAATTTTCAGTTACCGGCCAGTACGCCCCGACGACTCGCCGTCAGTCGGCCGACTGGGCCCTCGCCTAGGTCAGCCGCTGGACCGACCCGGCATAGCCGAGGGCGTGCTCGTACACCTCGAGGTTGTCGCGAGAAATCTTCGCGTGCACCGGACGCTCGAGAAGAAAACGGAGCACGGGGTTGAAGGCGTGATAGGTCTCATGGAAGGTCAGCACGGTGCTGCCGTCGGGTTGTTCCTCCAGTTCGTGGTACCCCTCGGCGCGCGACCACAGCGGCTTGCCAATCGCCACATAGCGCGAGAGCTTGTTGATCTCCGCCTCGGTAATGGTCTCCCACGAACGCCCCTTGCCGCCCGACAGCAGGTACTTAGGCACAGGAAAGACACAGGTGCGGACCAGTCCCTCGCCGGCTTCGTCGCCTTCGTTGAGGATCTCCATGCTGCCTGTCGGCCACTCGAGCACCCGGGGTCTGGGTGCGTCCGGCGGCGCCGGTGGATGCAGCACCCGCCATACCTTTTTCGGGGGTGCATCGACATGAAATCGCACGGTGTAGGCCTGCATCAGCTTTCTCCATCCGGCTGTCCCCAGGTATCCCAAAAAGTGACGGTCTCCGCGGGCGGCCGTGACGCCGGCCGGAAGTCGGTGCCAATCGTGTAGGCCACTGGGAACAGCGCGGCCTGTGTGACCGTGGCCGGAATTCCCAGCAGTTCGGCCACTTCTTGCTCCTTGGCCAAATGCATTGTGGTCCAAACTGATCCGAGACCGCGGGACCGAAGCGCAAGCAAAAAGCTCCAGCCGGCCGGGATGATCGATGCCCAAGCGGATGAAGCAACCAACAGATCATTGCCATCAAAGCGGCGCTGCAGGCATGGGATGACGTGCACCGGAACTTCAGCCAGCGTTTCGGTCAGGCTCAGCGCACCGCGGTACACCCGTCGGGTCTGCGGATCGGACTCGGTCGCGGCGGCGTGAGCCAGATACTCAGCGCCGATGCTGCGGTAGATTTCGGCGATCGCCGCGCGCTTGTCCGCGTCGGTAATCACCAGCCACCGCCAATCCTGCGCGTTGCTCGCCGTGGGCGCCTGCATCGCCACTCGCAGGCACTCCAGGATCACGTCACGACCGACCGGCCGGGTCAAGTCAAGACGTTTGCGCACCGCCCGGGTAGTGGTGAGCAATTCGTCGACAGATCCGATGTCCACTCTTCTCGACGGCCCTCTCAGAGGTCGATCGCGCATGACTGATCGACGCCCAGCACGGTCAACGACCGCCCCAGACCAAGGAACACCGCCACACACAGTGTCAGATCAAGGATTTCCGCGTCGGTGAACAATTCACGAAGCCGACCGACGAACGCGTCGTCGATCGATCCATGATCATTGGCGAAACGTTCGGCGTACTCGATAGCAAGACGCTGCCGCGGCGTGTAGCCGGGGTAAGTGGAGTACGCGGCGACGTTCTCATAAAGCTCCGGTGGGACGCCCGCCTCGAGCACCGACGGTGCGCGAAAGTCCGAGCACGCAACGCAGTCATTGATCTGTGCGATGCGCATCCTGGCGAGTTCGCGCTCTTCTGGCGGCAAGATGCTCTGCTGGTAGGCCCCGCGGATCATCCGTTCAACCATGTCGCCCAGCGGCGGCCGCAGTGTCCAAATCATCGCGGCCTCACCGCCCGGGCCGTCGGGCACATCAAGCCTGGCCATGGGTGCGAGCAAACCAGATGCCTGGCTTAACTGTCTAGGTTGCCGCCCTTGGACTTCAGCGGGCGTCGGGATTAACGTCCGTTGAGCGGAAACGTTGCACGGTGCAGCATCGCGCGTGGGAGGTCTCGGCATGCTTTTCATGCACGAGGTGCACAAGGTGCGGGGACGCGCCGAGGACGAATTCGAAGCCGCCTTTCGACACGGCTGGATGCCCACACTTGGCGGCGAAGACGAAGCCCGGCTGCTTTGGTACGCCAACCACGCACACGGCAGCGGCCCCGCCTACACCGTGGTCACCGTGACCGCGGTTCGCGACGGAGCGGCATGGGAGCGCTTGGCGCTGCGGATTCAGAAGGGCGATCTGCGGCAGTGGATGCGCCAGCTCGACGAGCTTCGCCACGACGTCGAGGCCAAGATCCTGATGGCGCTTCCATGGTCGCCACTGCAGGACGTGCCGTTCGGCGAGGTACCTGTCGATGACCGGGAACACGAGCTGACCCTCTACATGGAGGACACCATGTGGCCGTATGAGGACAAGTTCACCGAATACATCGACCGATGCGGTGACGTGTACTCCAAAAGCCTTGAGGCGCCGGCCGCAATGTTGACCATCCAAGCCGCGTTCCAGCCTGCCCTGGGCAGTCAGCTGCGCCGTGAAGTAGTGCTGATGCAGCGCATCCGCCAGCCCGAGGCCTTACTGAACCTCCTTCGTACCGAAATCCCGCCGGACTACCGCGCGCCGGGAACTTGGATGCACGACGCTTTGGATTTGCGCGATCAATGGACTAGCAGGCTGCTCCGGACCTCGTCGTGGTCACCTCTGTATTGAGCCGCGGATGAACGTCGGCACGATCGTCGACATCGCCGCCACCGGCGATCCTGACCGCGTCGCGCTGATCATCGGCAACCGCAGGATCGGCTACGGCGAGCTGGCGACGGCCGTCGAACGCTGCGCCGCCGGGCTGGCTGCTAACGGGGTGGTGGCCGGAAACCGCGTCGCCGTCGTCGACGGCGGCAGCGTGCTGTCGATCGCATCGGTGCTCGGCGCCGCGCGCATCGGTGCGGCCGCGGCGCTGATGAATCCCGCGCTCACCTCACCGGAGCTGCGGGACATGCTGCGCAACGCGGGATGCGTCGGGGTCGGGATCGCCGGGGAATCATACGCCGGCCAGCTGCGCGCAGCGGGGGCAACCAGGACGTTGACGCCCGCCGATCTACTGAACGGCCACCAACTTTCGCGGGTGTCGCCCGTCGACGAGATGGGCGACCGCGACGCCCTGGTGCTCTTCACCAGCGGCACGACCGGACTCCCGAAGGCGGTCGGGATCACCAGCGGACAATTGACTGCGCGAATTCGGGGAATTGGGGCGCCGTTCCGCACGAACGCGGCGGCCACGGTCGGGATGATGTGCGTCCCGTTCTTCCACGTCGGCGGCTCGCTGGGCATGCTCGGCAGCCTCTACTCGGGCAACACCTCGGTCGTTCAGGAACGGTTCGACGCCGGCGACTGGCTGCGCTTGGTGCAGGAGCATCGGGTACGCACCGCGTTCCTGGTGCCGACGATGCTCCAGCGCATCCTCGACCATCCCAACTTCACCGACACCGACCTGAGCTCGCTGCTGGCCATCGCCTACGGTGCGGCCGCCGCGCCCGTCGCGCTGGTGCGCCGTGCAATGGCCGCGCTGCCACATGTCGCGTTTGCCAACGTGTTCGGCCAGACCGAGACACTCGGCGCCTACACCACCTTGTCGCCGGAGGATCACCGCGACCCCAACCGGGTGGGATCGGTAGGCAGGGCGCTGCCCGGAGTCGAGGTGCGAGTAGTGGATCCCAATACCGGCAGCGACGTCGAGACGGGAAGCGTCGGCGAGTTGTGGGTGAACACCAGCCAGAATGTCAGTCAGGGCTGGCTGCATACCGGTGACCTTGCCCGCCAGGACACCGACGGCTACATCTATCCCAGCGGTCGGTTGAGCGACACCATCAACCGCGGCGGAGAGAAGTTCGGGCCGACCGAGGTCGAGGAAGCACTGCGGGCCCATCCGGCGGTCACCGACGTAGCGGTGGTCGGGATCACCGATGACGAGATGGGCCAGCGGGTAGGGGCGGCCGTGGTGGCCCGCCTTCCCCTAACACTCGAGGAGCTGCGATCGCATTGTCGTGATCGCATCGCCTATTTCAAGCTGCCCGAGCGGCTGATGATCGTCGACCACATCCCGTACAGCGAGACCGGCAAGGTCAATCGCCGTCAGCTCGCCGCGTTGATCGTCGACCAGGCCTGAGCCACCGAAAGGAGTCGCCGTGCTGTTCCTTCACGAAACCCACCAGGTCGTCGGCACTCGCGAGGACGACTTCGAGGCGGCCTACCGCGAGGGCTGGATGCCCATACTGGCGCAGCGCGACGATGCTCGACTGCTCTGGTACACCAACCATGCGCACGGATCGGGGGCCGCTTACAACGTCGTCACTATCACCGGCATCGCGGACGGCGCGGCGTGGGAGAGCCTGGCGCGCCGGGCACAAACAGGCGATCTGGCGCCATGGATGCGCGAGCTGGACAACCTGCGCCACGAGGTCAGCGGAAAGATCCTGCTGCCGGTCGAGTGGTCACCCCTACAAGAAGTGGACCTGACAAGCGTGCCCACCGACGGCGCAACGCATCCGCTCAGTTTGTTCATGGAGGACACCGGTTGGCCTTACGCCCCGCTGGACGACTACATCCGGTCGTGGGATGAGATCTACTACCGGGTGCTGTCCAAGGCGCCACCCGGCAGAAGGGTGCTCGAAATCCAGGCCTGCTTCCAGGTGGCGCATGGCAGCCACAAACGCCGAGAGGCCATGCTGTGGCAGAAGATTGACGCGACCAACGACTACGCGACCCTCTTGCATCTGCTGACTACCGACATCCCGGCTGACCACCGCGGACCTGGCACCTACATGTTCGACGCGTTGCAATACCGCGACCAGTGGCAGAGTCGGCTGCTGCGCACCTCCGCCTGGTCGCCACTGTACTGAGGACGGCGTGCAGAGTTAGGTACCGGCTCGCCGATCCAGAATTTCTGTCGCGCCGCGGACCATGTCACGCACGATGTCAGCGGCCGGGCGAACGTCGTGGATGAGTCCCACCGCCTCGCCGATGAGTATCGCGGCCGCGTCGAAATCCTCTGCAGCAACAGCCTTTTCGAAGGTCTCGATCGCTTCGGGCAACGACGCCGACAGTCGCGCCTCGTTGCCATGCCAGGTGTCGAGGAAGGAATTACCCAGCGCCCGCTCGTTGTATTCGGCGGGCCAATCCAGCCGCCGCACAGCGTCATAGACCTGAGTGCGAAAGGTGTCGTCGCCTTCGGCCTTCAGGGCCCGCTGGTGCGCTCGCGGCGAAACCAACGCCTCTGGGGTAGCCCAAAACCTGGTGCCCACCAGGACGCCGTCCGCACCCAGCGCCAGCGCCGCCGCAAGCCCACGGCCATCGGCAACACCACCGGCAGCCAGCACCAGCGTTTCAGGCGAGCGCTCGGCGACGATGTCGGCGACCTCGGGCACCAGGGTGAATGTCGAGGGCCCGGCGCGCCCGTCGTGATGCTGACGGTAGACGTGCAGACACCAGCTGTGAACTGCGTGCATGTCACCGGATTGTGTCCAAGCCACACCGAGCCAGCGACTCGCGATCGGGCGACCGCACTGATACCCTGCCATCGCCGTCGTTTGTCAGGTCGCGTGGAGTGAAACCGCCTGGACAGCCGGCGCAGCAGCACAAATGCGGCAGTGGCGAATGAACCACGAGTGGCCCGACGGAAAGAGTGTTGTGCGCAGCGGAGACATCAAGGCCCTCACGGGACTTCGCATCATCGCCGCCGTGTGGGTAGTGCTATTCCACTTCCGTCCGCTGCTGCGGGACGCGGCGCCCGGATTCCGCGATGCGCTCTCGCCAGTGCTCAATTGCGGAGCACAGGGCGTCGACCTGTTCTTTATTCTCAGTGGGTTCGTGCTGACCTGGAATTACCTCGATCGAATGGGCTGGTCCTGGTCGACACGGTCGACCCTGCACTTCCTCTGGCTGCGGCTGGCCCGAGTGTGGCCGGTCTACCTGGTCACCTTGCACCTCGCCGCGCTGTGGGTGATCTTCACCCTGCATGTCGGTCACGTGCCGTGGCAGGATCTCAGCGGGTTCAGCGCGGTCAGCTACGTGCGTCAGGTCCTGCTGGTTCAGCTGTGGTTCCAGCCGTACTTCGACGGTTCGAGCTGGGACGGGCCGGCCTGGTCGATCAGCGCCGAATGGCTGGCCTACCTGCTGTTCGGCGTGCTGGTGCTGGTGATCTTCCGGGCGGCACACGCGACGAGAGCGCGGAGCCTGATGTGGCTCGCGGTCGCCGCGTCGCTACCCCCGGTGGTGATGTTGCTGGTGAGTGGCCAGTTCTACACACCGTGGAGCTGGCTGCCGCGCATCGTCATGCAATTCACCGCTGGCGCACTGGTCGCGGCCGCCGTCACGAGGTTGCGCCCGACCGATCGCGGCCGCCACGTCGCGGGGTACGTTTCGGTGCTGCTGATCGCCGCCATCGTCGGTCTGCTGTACGTGTTCGACGCGCATCCGTTGCACGGTGTCCAAGACACCAGTGGGCTGGTTGACGTCCTGTTCGTGCCGCTGGTGATGGCCCTGGCGATCGGCGCCGGCAGCTTGCCGGCCCTGCTGTCCACCCGGTTGATGGTCTTCGGCGGACAAATCTCGTTTTGCGTGTACATGGTCCACGAGCTGGTGCACACGGCGTGGATATGGACCGCCGAGCAGTTCCAGCTCACGCTGCACGGCAATGGCGGAAAGCTCATCGTCGCCGGACTGCTGACGATCACCATCGCTGTCGCGATCGCGCTTTTTCATTTCGTCGAAGAACCCGCGCGCCGCTGGATGCGAAGGATGGTCGACTTCAGCGGTCCGACTGCCGACGTCCGGACCGATCCAGCAGCTCACCAGGCGACCGGAAAGCTTCAATCGGTGGACCGGGCCCTGGAGGCCCGACCAAAGCCGATTTCGGCGCGCGCCGGATAGCAAATCAACTCCAGACACGAACGCTGCTGCGCCACACGCTGATCAAGTAATATGCCCTGTGACGCGGGACCTTCGGGGTCCCGCGTCCGTCGACGAATTGGGGGCTTCACCCGCTGACGGGTGCCGCGCGGCCTAGGGGGTGGACAGTGGAGGTAGCAGTGGGTCGTCTAGCTGCGTTCGTCATCTCCCTGGCCCTTGTCATCGGACTGATCGGCCACCGCACGGCACCGGCGCACCCGTACCAGATGGCGGCCCGCGGCACCCCGATTGATCACGTCGCGGTGATCGGGGACTCCTACACCACCGGCACCGATGAAGGCGGGCAGGGGCAGAATGCGTGGACCAACCGCACCTGGCTGACGCTCGCTCACCAGGGAGTTCAGATTTCGCCCGATGTCGCATCCGAGGCCAGAGCCGGCTATGTCGTGCGCGGCGATCACGGCAGCGTTTTTGAAGATCTGACTGGCCGAGCAGTCCACCCCGACGATGCGCTGGTGGTGTTCTTCGGCTCCCGCAATGACCAGGGCGTGGATCAAATGCAGATGGCGGGCATGGCACACGACACTTTCGATTTGGCGCGCCGCATCGCGCCGTCGTCGAAACTGCTGGTGATCGGCCCGCCCTGGCCGACTGCCGATCCGCCGTTCAACGTCTTGTACGTCCGCGACGCCCTCAACAGCCAGGCCGATTGGGCGGGGGCAACATTCGTCGACCCGATCAGGGAGGGCTGGTTCGTCGGTAGGCCGGACCTGATCGGCCCTGACGGGGTGCATCCCAACGATGCCGGACATGCGTATATGGCGGAGAAAATCGCTCCACTGATACGTGCCCAGTTGTCCAGGCGGAGCTAAACATTCGACGCGTTTCGCGCATCGTCGCCCGGGGTATCAAGAGGTGCACCTGACGAGATTGGGGATTGCGCATGAAGTCTGAAGTTCGGACGACGCTGGCATTGTTCGGCGCTGCGGCGATGCTCGTGTTTCCGGTTGGCTGCGTCGTCGGCGGCAAGGGCGTGCCGACGCACGCCACGACGACAACGACCACGACGACAACCACCCCCACGACCACGACGACAACCACTCCTTCATCGAGCGTCGCGCCAGCACCTGAGCCACCGCCTGCCCCCGGCGACGGCGGGCCGGGCGGTATCACCGGCGGCGGTGGACCTAACGGCGGCAGTGGCAGCATCCCCGGCGGTCCCACCGGCGGCGGCGGACCTGGCGGCGGCTGGGGTCAAATCCCTGGCGGCCCTAGCGG
>NZ_JBAPPI010000287.1:0-5121 GCF_049280035.1 Mycobacterium sp.
GCCCACAGGTCCGCCGCCGCGCCGGACCTGATCTCGGTCGGCGAGCCCTCGCAGTGGGACGACCTGTCATCCGAAACACGCCAGATGCTGACCTCGTTGCGCGACGGCGACCTACTCGCTCCCAATACGACGCGTGCAGGGACGGCGGGCATCGCATTGCAGCACCCCGACGGCGTGCTCGTCGTCTGGATCCAATTGGCCGAAAAACGGCCGTTCACTCTCGAGGACCAGACGTTGCTAACGGTGCTGGCAGGCCGGCTCGGCCAGGGTCTGCAACGAGTGCACCAGGTTGACCAGCAGCGCGAAACCGCGCTGGCGCTGCAACACGCAATCCTTGGGCCCGCTCGTCTACCGGGCGGGTTCGCTGTGCGCTATCAGGCCGCGAGCCGGCCCCTACACGTGGGCGGTGACTGGTACGACATCGTCGACCTGGAGGACGGGCGCATCGCGTTGATTGTCGGCGACTGTGTCGGGCATGGCCTCGCCGCTGCCACCGTGATGGGACAGGTACGCAGCGCCTGCCGCGCGCTGCTGCTCGACCACCCAAGCCCACGCGCCGCGCTCGCGGGGCTGGACCGCTTCGCGGCGCGGCTACCCGGCGCCCAATGCACCACCGTCGTCTGCGCGGTGCTCAACCCCGACACTGGTGAACTGGTGTACTCCAGTGCCGGGCACCCCCCGCCCATCCTCGTCCACGCCGACGGCACCACCCGGACCCTCGACGATGGCCACACCATTCCGTTGGGACTACGACCCGACCGGCCCCGCCCCGAAGCCCGCGTGACCGTGCCGGGGCGCGCGACCCTGCTGCTCTACACCGACGGTCTGGTCGAGCGTCGCGGCAGTCCACTCGACGATGGCATCGCCCGCGCCTCTGCCCTGGTGCAGGACGGTCGTGACTCAGCACTGGATGATTTGGCGAACCAGATCATGTCTGGTCTTGCGCCGAGCGACGGCTATCAAGACGACGTTGTGCTGCTGCTCTACCGCCATCCCGCGCCGCTGGAGATGGACTTCCCGGCCCACGTCAGCCAGCTTGCTCCCACCCGCGCCGCCTTGCGCAGCTGGTTAACCCGAGCGCGGGTGGATCCAGATCAAGCTCATGACATGCTCGTCGCAGCCGGAGAAGCCGTCGCCAACGCCGTCGAGCACGGTCACCGCGATAGCCCGGAAGGCATCATCAGCCTGCACGCGACCGCACTGGTCGATCAGGTGCAGGTGACTATTATTGACACCGGCTCGTGGAAGCCGCCGCAACCGGCTGCCGACGCCCATCGCGGCCGCGGTATCACCCTCATGCGAGCGCTAATGCACGACATCGCCATCCACCCGGAAGCGGCCGGGACGACAGTTCATTTGTTCGGGAGGATCAGCTGATGCCCGCAGTGCTCACTCTCGACACCACGCGCAGCGACGACGGGAAGCTGGTGCTGATTGCAGCGGGAGAAATCGACCTAAGCAACATCGACACGTTCACACAAGCCCTCACCACGGCCATCACCGAGACTGCTGGGCGCGGCGAGACGCTCACTATTGACCTGAGCGCAGTGGAGTATTTGGACAGCGCAGCCATCAACGCCCTTTTCCCGCACGCCGAGCACATCCACGTCATCGCCCACCCGTTCCTGGTCCGCGTCTTCGACATCAGCGGCCTAGCCGAACTGGCCACCGTCGAACCCGCGTCGCCCAAGCCAGAACGCTGACGCGCATCTCTACCAACGACTGGAGCGGCGAAGATCCTTGTGCCCCGCTATGTTTCGCCACGACACCAGCTCAGCCTGCATCGTCGCCAACATCACTCGTTGGATCCACAAAACGATGGTTGTACTAGCGCTACGCGAGGCCACCAGTCTGATGTAGGCCCTCCAACCAGTATTGGTGTGCGAGTACCACATACCGTGTCTGTCCCTCCAACCGGTTACGAGTAGTTTTCCTGCACGCGAACACCTCGAAAGCTGTCCTACCCGCGGCTTTTTCGCGCCGTGAGCAATTCTGACAGCCCCGCAACCCGCGCAGTGGTTGCCCAATCGGCGTGTCGGTTCAGCGCTCAAGTAAACGGGCGCACGAGATAATTTTTTGTTTCGCTCACGGAACAGGGAGCGGCGGTGATGGACTGCTATGTGTTGAGTACTTCGGTCGCTCCCACGCCGGTCGCTGTTCGCGCGTTGTCGGCGATGTTCGCATTCCTGCTGCTGGTGATTGCCGGTGCTGCGGGCGCAGCCGCTGCGCCGACTCAGCCGGTCACCAGAACACTCGGCGAGAAGACGGTGGGCTGGGACACCTACCGTCATTTGGACCGGTTGCCGTATCTGAGTGCCGACACGCAGGCTTTGCAGCTGTCGAGCTTTGATCGAAGCGGCGGCAATTTCGACATCTCCACCGGCAATAAGAACGGCAGCGGTGGCTGTCTGGCGTCTGGTGGCGCCGGCTGTGTCATCGCGGAAGATCGCGGTGCCGGTGAGATCGATTCGATCTGGTTTACCCGCGACGGTGGCAATGTGACCGCGCTCGGAACGATCCGCATTGACCTGGATGGGCACACGGTGATCGACGCGCCATTGCAATCGCTGGTCGACGGCGCGCAGGGTGCGCCCTTCGTCTGGCCGCTTGTGGCCAATGCTGACCAGTCGCCGGGAGGCGTCTATATCAAGGTGCCGATGCCCTACCGGCAATCGATGCGGATCAGCGTCGCATCGCATTTGGAGTATTACCACGTTGACTATCGCCGGTTTTCCACAGCCGACGGGGTGACCACGTTCTCGCCCGCTGACCCAGCACTCGACGCGCTCGCTACCTTCCGCGCCGCCGGCGCCGTCGACCCCAAACCGGCGGCAGCCACCGCAACACATAACCATCGCGTCAACCAGATTCCGGCAATCAGCGGGCTACAGATTGCGGAATCGACTGGCTCTGGGAGTATCTCGGCGCTCCGGTTGCGGCTACCGCAACCGGCGGATCAACTCCTGGCCGGCTTGCGGCTGCAGATCGAGTTCGACGGCCGAACGATGGTCGACTCGCCAGTTGGGGAATTCTTCGGCGCCGGACTCGGCACCGACACCGTGCGATCGTTGATGTTCGCGACGATCCCACAACCCGACGGGTCTTTGTCGTTGGCAGCTTGGTGGCCAATGCCTTTCGCTCGCACCGCCCACGTCACCGTCGTCAACGCCACCGGTGCCCCGGTAACCGGAATCGACAGCGATGTCGTGTTCACACCCGACCCCCAGTGGGCATCCGCGCTGGCCAGCGGCCGCGCCGGGTACTTCACCGCGCGTTCGCATGCCGGACCAACGGCGCTCGGTCAGGACTGGTTATTCGCCGACGAACAAGGCCACGGAAAATTCGTCGGCGTCAGCCACACCATCCGCGGTTCTCGGATCAAAACGTCGTTTGGTGACGATTCTCCGTACTTCCTCGAAGGAGCCGAACGGGTCTACACCGACGGTTCTGCGTCGCCGCAGTGGTATGGCACCGGCACCGAGGACTTCTACGAGGGCGGCTGGTACTTCCATAACGGCACCACCTATAGCGACCCGCTCACCGGCCAGCCCGATCAGCGCACGGCCATTGGTGGATGCGCGGACTACTGCGTGGCCGTCTATCGGCTCATGCTCGCCGAAGCGATCGACTACCGCTCCGCAATCCGATTCGGCATCGAGCACGGTAAACGCAACATGGTCCAACCCGACTACAGTTCAACGGCATTCCTCTATACACAACCAAACGACACCGCCACCCCCAGCGACGAAGTCATCCCGACCGATCCGGTCAGTCGACTCCTGCACGGCTATTCCGACCGCGACGCAGGCGATCAGCTGTTAGTCAGCGAATATGAGGGCTCCGACGACAGTCGCACCGTCGCCGGGTTAGTTCACGCCACCACTGCGCCGATCGCATTCCACGTGCTGATCAGTCCGGACAATCAGGGCATCCTGCTACGCCGCACGTCGGACCAAGCGACCGGCTACCAGTCAGCAGAGGTTGCCGTGGACGGCGCACCTGTCGGGATCTGGTTAGAGCCCCGCAGCAATAGCTCACACCGCTGGCTCGATGACACCTACCTCGTACCCAGCCGTCTCACCGCGGGCAAAAACCTCGTCACGATCAGACTCACACCGACCCCCGACACCCCGGCCTGGACGGCCAGCCGCTACCACATCGACGCACTGACGGCGCCGTCTTAGGTTCGCCCGGCCGTCGGCACCGGCACTATCTGTTGTCGCTAACGGACGTCTGCACATACGCTGCCGTCGGGGGGTGGCCGCGATATGGAGAGAAACGATGTCCCCAACGATTCGCGCATGGACCGTATTTGTTGCATGCGTGGCGGCTGTCGCGCTCACGCCGCCAGCCGTCGCTGACCCGGGCGACCCCATCCCCGGTAATGGTGTCTTCGTCGTCGGACCTGACATCGCACCGGGCCTTTACCGCACCGGCGGGACGGCGAATACCTGGGGCGTTTGGATAAACAACATCCCGACCCAGGACGAAATGTGCTCGTGGTTTACCTACAGCACACCTGATGCGAGCAAGGACCATGTAGTCCAGGCGAATAGCTCTATGGCTCCGATGTACGCGAATATCAACACGACGATCAAGGCCTTCGAGTCGCGGAACTGTCAACCCTGGACCCGGGTTCCATGAGCAGGGCACGCTTAACGGAGCACCGCTAGGTTGTGGCTTCCGGTGTGGGTAGCACTTCGCGGCCGATGCTGCGGGCGGTAGACGCGGCTGGGAAACCGGCATAGCCGGCCATGTGGTACACCACCTCTTCGATCTCCTTGAGGGTCAACCCATTACGTAGAGCAATTGGGAAATGGAACTTCAGCTCCTCGGTGGCCCGCAACGCGATTAGCGCGCCGAGCGTGACAAGGCTACGGGAACGGCGGTCCAGCCCCGGCCGGGTCCATAAGCTACCGAAGACGTGGTCGAAGCTCAGGTCAGCGAGTTCGTCGGCGAACCCGCCGTCGCGCAGGCTTGTCACGTCGTCGGGGATGAGCCCGGGCATCAGTTCCTTGAAAACGTTGAGGCCGGCTGTGCGGGCTTCGGTCATCGGTCTTGGCCTTTCGGTGCGGGTTCACGGGAGATTTGGTAATCGAGGTAGGCATCCCAGTTGTCGAC
>NZ_JBAPPI010000288.1:0-11735 GCF_049280035.1 Mycobacterium sp.
GCCAGATCACGAAGCGCGCGTTGGGGTCCGGCTCATCTTCGGACATCAGGACCGCTCGTGCGATCTCGTCGGTCTGTCGGTCGACGTGGACGAGGGCGGCGTACCCGGGCCCGCCGAAGAGCTCGGCGATCTTGGGGACCTGCGCGCATTCGCGCGGTGTGTAGGCCGCCGCAGGAGCTGAAGCCCTGGTGGATGGCCGCGCTGGGGTGCTCTCGGGGTCCGTCCGATGCACCGAGCCCCTTAATGAGTAATTCCAGCCTGGGGGAAAATCGTGGACGCCGGGCAATAATTGCGCGAGATCCCAGTTCGGTAAGGACCGCAAGCTCACCGGTCGCGCGGGGAACCCGACAATGGTTGCGCCGCAAGCACTGAGCACAACTAGCGCCATGGCGCACACACTGCGCGGCCCGATGCCGTGTCTTCGATTGGTCGGCGGCTGCGCAGCCGACGGAGCCGGTTCCGGCTCAGGACCAGTCATTGTGAAATCCTAAAACCTGGCCGATTCGCGTCATACCCGGTTAGTGGTGGGGAAAGCAGACCGCGGCCACCGCGTCGTCTTCGTCGACGAGGGCCTGCATCGTTGTCCCAAAGGCCTTCTCCTGATCGTTGATGCTGTAGCCAGGTGGCGGCGCGACGAGGGCGTCGCGGGATTGCGCGATTTGTGCCACCGCCTGGGCGGATAAGTCGGCGATGCGGCGCAGACGCGGCGCGATACGAGGATCCGATACCTGGCCGGCGTAGTTCCGCAGTTGTTCAGACCAGGTCCGATAGGCCGCGAGGTCCGGCGCACCACGGGTCATGTTCTGCGGATCCCCCAGCTGTCTGCTGTCGTAAATCAGGTTCACCGCAGCATGCACGGTGCGACAATCCGGGCTCGTTCGATCCACGACATAAACCAGCGTCATGAACGCGATCACCGGGATCGCGACCGCAGCCACGAGCTGCCAGTACCGGCGCGCCGGCATTGCGATCGCAACCTCGTCGTCGCCAGGCGCCGCCAGCCCCGGATCGGCCGCGGTGCGCAGCGCCTCCAGGTTCTCGCGCATGCGCCGCCGCCGGCGCGCCCTGACCACCGACTGAATCACCGACTGCACGGCGACACCGATGAGCAGCCAGCCCAGGAGGGGAACAGATGCGAGGAACTCCACCACCGCAGTCGCGATAGCCACCGCCGGTATCCACCACCGCGCTGCACGCTGCGCGCGGGTCGTCCCCCGCTGATAGGCCTGCGCCAGGGCGCCGGTTCTGATCGCGGCAGCCAACACGTCCGGATCGGCGGGCACCTCACCGGTGCGCAACGCCTTGAGCGCCACCAGGCTACGCCGCCGGTCAAGTCGTTGTAGCGCATCCAGGTAGCGGCGGCGGATCGGGCGCTGAAGATACGTGGTGGTCCCGGATATGATCGCGCCCAACACAATAACGGCCAGCACTGCCCACAACCAGCCGATCCGGTACACGAACATCGGATACACCAAGACCACGACGGCGCCGACAAAGGCCCCGACCATCGCTGCGCGCACCAGCCAGCGCACCCACAGCGGCGACAGCCAGATCTGATCCGAGATCACGCGCGATCCTTGGCGCTCTGCGCGTGGATGCCGTCGATCACCGTGCCCGTTTTCGTGAAGACCAGTGCCGGTTCACCGGTGAGACGCAATGCGCACTCGCCCTTTGCCACGAGCCAACCGTAGTGGCCGCGTTGTTTGGTGCCTATGCTGGGCCCGTGGTGGCGGTCCCCGGCGCTGATGCGGTCGCGCCGTTGTGGCGGGCGGCGCAGGTGTTTCGTGCGCTGAGTTGCCTGTATGCGCTGGGCTTTCAGGTCGCGGTCAACTCCGAGTTGCAGCGCCCCCGCGTGGCCTGGGTGTTGTGTGCCGTCCTGCTCGGTTTCAGCGCGGTCTACGCGATCGCGTATCTGCGGGTTTTCGGGCGCCGGCCCGGGTGGGTGATCACCGAAATCGTGGTCGTTGTTGCGCTGATGTGGTCCAACCGGATTGTCGCTTCCACGCAGTGGGCGTCGGACAACCAGACCTGGCCCATGGCGGGATCGCCTCCGATGCGGTCGATTTCGCAGTGTAACTTAGCGATCGCATTGCTGCTCAAGGCATTACGGCGGTGCGGGCGGGTCAGCTCCAGCTCGACGATGCCTGGTTCCAGCTCGGTGGCGCGGTGACTGTCCAACGTCAATCTCCTTCCAAGGTGCGGTGCGGGCGGGCGGCCTCGCTTCAGGTGTTGGTACTTCGCCTAGCTCTTGCGCGGGCTCGGCGTCATGTAGAAGGTGATCGCCTCCCGAAGGCCGGCGAGGGCATCGTCGATATCGAGGTGCGATCCGAAAGTGCGCTCGGCGTACAGGCCCCGAAGCGCTGCGGGCAGCAACGCACTGACTTGCCGGGCGTGACGCGGGTCGACGGTGATTCCGTCGAAGAATTTCCGAAACTGCGTGAGCCAATTGTCGTCCAGCGCATCGAGTGCCTCCGCGGTGCGGGGATAGCTCCGTTCGAGCTCGATGCGGTCTTTGGCCAGCGCGGTGCGCAGGTTGGTCACGACGGCGTTGTACGGCGAGTCGAACGCCTTCCACAGCAGATCGATGACTTCTGCGACCCGCGTTTCGACCGACCCGGCCGATGGGCGGCCCCAGACACGCGGGCCCGCGGTATCGAGGATGTGCAGAATCGTGGCGGCCCAGAATCCGTCGGCGTCTCCGAACTGGTACTGAACAGTGCCCCACGTGACGTCTGCCTCTTTGGCGATCAATTTAACGCTGACCACCTCGGGGCCACCGCTGGCCAGGAGGCGCAGCGCGACATCGAGGACATGCTTGCGTGACGCCTCGCCGCGCCGGTTGGGGCGTCGACCAGCCTTGAGCTTGCCTTCAGGTGCCGTCATCGGCTCATCGTAGGGGGGACTTGTATTTCTCATTAATGTCTTTATGATACTTGTACGGCCGATATTCGGCTACCAGCGATCAGCGTTGCACTGCAGCCAGACCCGCTGTGCCGGTCCGCACAAGTTCAGCGGCTGAATCGAGGAGACCTCAATGATTGGCACCGCTCGGCGGCGGGCGATCGATGGGTTGAACCGGTTCCCCACAACACCCAAGAGGCCCGATGCCTGTCGCACTCAACGATGACCAGGGCGCACTCGCCCAGACCGTCGCCGGCTTCGCCGAGCGCCATGGCGCACGCGAGTCCACTCGTAAGGACACGGCCAATCACAAGGCCGGCGAGCGTCCGGACCACTGGCTGGACCTGATCAGCCTGGGGTTGCACGCCGTGCACCTTCCTGAGGAAGTCGGTGGTCAGGGCGGCTCCATCGAGGACATCGCGGTGGTCATCGGTGAAGCCGGCCGCGCCCTGCTTCCCGGCTCGCTGTTGCCGACGGTGTGTGCCAGCGCGGTGGTATCCACCGCAAAGCTCGACGACGCCGCCACCGGCATCCTCAAGCGTTTCGCCGCCGGAACGACCGCCACTCTGCTCGGGCCCCAATCGTCTCTGACCATCAGCGAGCATGCCGGCCGGGCGCGGCTCGATGGTGAAAGCGCCGCGACGCTGGGCGCAGCGTCGGCCGAGCTGTTCGTTGTGGCCGCGCAGGCTGCTGGTGCCTCAGACGGCGCGCCGCTGTGGCTCGTGGTCGATCGGCAAAGTGCTGGCATCGACGTCGCTGTCGAGGATGGTGTCGATCTGGGACGCGACCTGGCGGTCGTTCGGTTCTGCGACGTCGATGTCACCGAGGCGGTGCGTCTGAGCGGCATCGACGCCGGCCAAGCCGGCGACTTCATCGTGGCGACGATGGCCGTGGAGGCCGCCGGCATCATCGCGTGGTGCTCGGACGCTGCGACCGAATTCGTCAAGTCGCGCAGTCAGTTCGGAAAACCGATCGGGGCGTTTCAAGCGGTGCAGCACCGCGCCGCGCAACTGCGCATCACGAGTGAGCTCGCGACGGCCTCGGCGTGGGACGGCGTGCGCGGGCTCACCGATACCGCCGGGCAACGCAGTCATGCCGTGGCGGGGGCGGCCATCATGGCCCTCGGTCGAGCCGTGCACGCAGCGGTGGAATGCCTTGCGCTACACGGCGCCATCGGCTTCACCTGGGAACACGATGTCCACCTGTACTGGCGGCGCGCCATCACGCTGGCGGGACTGGCGGGACCGGTGGACTCATGGGAGGCGCGACTCGGCGAGGTCGCAGTCGACGATCCGCGGGACTTCACCGTGACGCTGCCAGACGACGAAGAAGATTTCCGGCGTCAGGTTGCCGAGGTGCTGGATCAGGCTGCCGCACTGGCTAACCCGCACCAGTCACCAATGGGGACCAACGACGCGGTAGCCACCGGTCCACGCCGCACTCTGCTCGCCGAGCATGGACTGGTCGCCCCGTCCTGGTCGCGCCCGTGGGGGCTCGATGCGAACCCGCTGCAGCAGCTGATCGTGCAGGAGGAGTTCGACCGGCGCGGCCTCGATCAGCCGTCCATGGCCATCGGACAATGGGTCCTGCCCGTGGTGCTCAAGCACGGTACCCCCGAACAGATCGAGGCACTGGCCGCGGCTTCACTGCGCGGGGAGCTGATCTGGTGTCAGCTTTTCAGTGAACCCGATGCCGGTTCTGACGTGGCGTCACTGACCCTGCGCGCCACCAAAACCGACGGCGGATGGCTGCTGAGCGGTCAGAAGATCTGGACCACCCAAGCTCACCTCGCCGACTGGGGTTTGTGCCTGGCGCGCACCGGAGCCGAGGATTCCAAGCACCCTAAACATCATGGCTTGAGCATGTTCCTGATCGACATGACCAATCCGAAGCTGGACGTGCGACCCATCAAACAAGCCAACGGCGAGGCAGAGTTCAACGAAGTCTTCTTCAACGACGCGTTCGTCCCCGACGCGATGCTGCTCGGACAACCGGGCGAGGGCTGGGCGCTTACGATCGACACCCTCGCCCAGGAACGCCTGTTCATCGGCACCTACCGCGACACCGGGAACGAAGCCCGCATCCGCCGCATCATCAGCGACGGTCAATACGCCGGAACACGCGAGGACGCACTGCGCACATTGGGCCGCATCAGCGCACGCGGGGCGGCGATCGCGGCGATGAACCTGCGCGAGACGTTACGCCGACTGCAGGGTCACGGCCCCGGCCCGGCCACCAGCATCGGCAAGGCCGCGGCCTCGATGCTGCATGTCGACGCCGCCGCCGCGGCGTTGAACCTGATCGGCCCGCTCGGCGCCCTCAGCGAAAACAGTTGTGAACCAGTGTTTCACGAGCTCGACATCCCTACCTGGGTGATCGGCGGAGGCACGCTGGAGATTCAGTTGAACACCATCGCCACCTTCGTCCTCGGCCTGCCCCGACGCTGATGAACCAACACAACTCCACCATCGACGTCGTCGCCGACGGTCTGCACATGCCCGAATGCCCCCGCTGGCACGACGAACATCTGTGGTTCTCCGACATCCGCGGCGATGCCGTTCACCGCATCGACGAGGGCGACGTCTCGCTGGTCCACCGCTTCCCCGCCGGGGAGGAACCCGCGGGCCTTGGCTGGTTGCCCAACGGAGACCTGCTGGTCGCCGGAATGGCAAAACGCCTCGTCTACCGGATCTCCAACGGGCGCTCCACCGTACACGCCGACCTGAAACCACTTGCACCCCACCAGATCAACGACATGATCGTGACCTCTGATGGCACAGCATTCGTCACCCAGCTGGGCTTCGACCTCGACGCGCCACAGCCCGAGCCTCGGCCCACCGTCGTGATCCGCGTCAACCCCGACGGCACCGTGGACACAGCGGCCGATGACCTGATGGTGCCCAACGGCATCACCGTCGACGACACCGAAAGCACGATCGTGGTCGCTGAATCCGGTGCGGGCCGGCTCACCAGCTACACCCATCGCGACGGTGTGCTGTTCGATCGCACCAGCGAACCGTTGCCTGCCACCGAAACCGTCCGGTTCTGCGCTCCCGACGGGATATGCCTCGACGAACAGGGCGGCCGCTGGGTCGCCGACTCGATCAACAAACGAGTGTTTCGGGTTCACGACGGGGTCATTACCGACGAACACCACCTCGAACAGTTCGTGCTCGCGTGCGCCCTCGGCGATCACGACCGCCGCAGCCTCTACATCTGTGTCACCGACGCCTGGCACAAGTCCGACATCACTGAGCAGCCGACCGGGCGCATCCTACGGCTTCGAGTCGCGATACCAGGCGTCGGACGCCCGTAAAATCCTTGCCCCCAACCAAATCCAGGAACACGATGCACGGCCCTACCCTCTTCGATTTGTCCTCGGTCTTCTCAGCCGTGGCCGACGCTGTCCCCGATCAAGACATGATGGTGTGGCGGGAACGCCGCTTGACATATGGCGAGGTTGATGGCCGCATCGATGCCCTGGCCGAATACCTGCGCACGGTGGGACTCGGCTGTCATACCGAGCGAAAGCATCTGGCGCGGCACGAATCCGGGCAGGACCACCTGGGCATCTATCTGCGCAACGGCACCGAGTATCTCGAGGCGATGATCGCCGGCTGTCGCGCGCGCGTGGCGCCATTCAACGTCAGCTTCCGCTACGTCGAAGACGAACTCACCTTCCTGCTCGCCGACGCCAATGCCCGCGCGGTGGTCTATCACGCAGAGTTCGCACCGCGCATCGCTGCCATCCGGGCAGACTTACCTCGTCTGCAGGTACTCATCCAGATCGCTGACGACTCGGGCAACGACCTACTGCCTGGGGCCGTTGATTATGAAACCATCATCGCTGCAACACAACCCAGGGCGGGATCGTTCGAGCCGTCCGGCGACGACTTGTACATCCTCTATACCGGCGGCACCACGGGTATGCCCAAAGGAGTGCTGTGGCGGCAGCACGATATTTTCCTGGCCGCGTTGGGTGGACGGCCTTTCGGCAGCGACAGCCCCCTTGGCTCCTACGCCGAAATCGCCGAGCGCGCCCGCCAAGCGGCCGGGGTCGTGTCGCTGCTGATGGTGGCGCCGTTCATCCACGGCGCCGCGCAGTGGGGCGCGTTCAATGCCATCACCATGGGCGGCCGCATTGTGATTCCCGACGACGTTCACCGTCTCAACGCTCACGAGGTGTTGCAGTTGGCCGAACGCGAAAGAGTTCTCAGCATCCCGGTGGTGGGCGACGCTATTGCGCGGCCCCTCGTCGAAGCCCTGGAACAGCGTCGATACGACTTGACCGCCTTGGCCGCGATATCCAACGGCGGTGCACCGCTGTCACCGTCGATGCGGGATCGGATCATGGCCGCGTTGCCGCACGTGTCGATCATCGACGGGGTCGGTTCTTCAGAGTCGGGAATGCAGCTGAACACGGTCTCCAACAACGATTCCCAGCACGAGACAGCGACGTTCGGTCCCCAACGCGACACCGCCGTGCTTTCTCCCGAGCGAGACAGGATTTTGACCCCCGGCGAAGGAGACGGTTGGCTGGCTCGGCGCGACCTCATTCCGCTCGGCTACCTCGGCGATCCCGACAAGACCGCGCAGACCTTTCCCACCGTCGACGGAATCCGGTGGTCGGTGCCCGGTGACCGCGCGCGGATTCTGCCCGACGGCCGCATCGAACTTCTTGGTCGTGACTCGCTCACCATCAACTCCGGCGGCGAGAAGATATACGTGGAAGAGGTCGAGCGCGCCATTGCCGCCCACTCGGCGGTCACCGACGTCGTCGTGGTCGGCCGGCCCTCGCCGCGGTGGGGCAGCGAGGCGGTCGCCATCATCGCTCTCAACGCCGAAACGTCTGTCACCGACCGCGAACTCATCGATACCTGCCGAGGCAGCATCGCCGACTACAAGATCCCCAAGGCATTCATCCGCGCGCCAATGATCATCCGCTCCCCCGCCGGAAAAGCCGACTACCGATGGGCGGCCGCCCTCGCCGCATCGCACAGGTAAGGCCGCGAGATCAATGGGACATCAAGGCGGAAAGTGGCTATCCGTGATCAGCTCCACCCGCTACCAACTCTGCGTCGTAGCTCACGATGTCGGCGAGCTGGTCGACTTTGCCGGAGGCTGGATGTGTGACCGGGCCCTCGCCGGTTGGGACCTCAGTGTGGCTCTCCCTGAACCGTACGATCTGCGCCCACTGCAGATCATAGGAGTCACCACGCTCCTCAGCCATCAACGATTCGCAGCCATAAACGACGGCGACACAACCACTTCCATTGCCGTCACGCCCGGCATCGTCGAGAACAACGACCACATTCGCGGAGTGGTCCTTCGAGCCCTAGACCAACCTGCCATCGAGGTCACCTTCTGGGGCCCGTCAATTCCCAGCGACCTCCACGGTCAACTTGCCAGGCGGCAATATCGACTCAGTGGCGCCGCCCGCGCTTTCAAAGCACAGGCCCTTGCCGCAGCCGCAGTTCCCGCCGCTGCCATAAGTCCCACCGAGGATCTCTACAGCACCCCACCATGGTACGACGCGTCCGTCGACGGCGACGACTCCTGCCGTCTGGTAGCAGGGCAGCCGGAAAACCGCTGACGGGACACGCAATAGAGGCGTGACGTCGCCGCCTCGGTCGGCAAGACTGCGTCGCTCAAATCTGTAGCAGCGTCCTACCATCCAGCGTGCGAACGGGGCGACCGAGCCGCTCGAGCAGAGTCAAGGATTTATGCACCCCGCCGTTGAGACCGTCGCGGTGGCTCGTGCAGCCCTCAACGTCATCACGTCGGTGGTAGCCGCACCACCAGGCTTGCTTACCAGCGCCGACATACCGCTGCGAGGATTCGCCGGCCGCTTCAAGTTGTAGCGAAGGCGGGCGCAAGCGGTGGCGGAGTGCTCACGCGGCTCACTCACCGATAATGACCAATCACGTCAACCGCAACAAGTGAAACCGATTCGCGACATCGACGGTCTTGGTCGGACCATCACGTCAACGACACGCCGCGGCTCAGCGCCCGCTAACCAGGGTGCGAAGATCACCGACATTATCGAAAGCTGCGAGGGAGACAATAGATCTCGGCGAGCGAAGAGGAGAAGCCTGCTACTACAGCTGTCGAAATGCAGGGAAGATTGACAAGACACGCCTGCCTAGTTTGACAAGACTTCGGCGTGTCGCGAGAGCTCGCTAATCTTCGCTGCAAAAGCCCTGCTCAGGGCAATTCGCTGGAAGCGCGCGCATTTTGGGATGCATTCTTGCTGCCCCGACAGGCGCGCCTACGCCGATAGCGGCGGGCCGGTCGGTTCGGTCTGCTGCATCTGCAACGGCCGTTACACGGCATAGCCTTGCCTAAACTGAGCGGTGTTGCCTTGCGTAATCCCGGTCGGCCAGACCATTCCCATGGGCTCGATGGCTCCGCGATCTCATCCCTGGCGCGTCCAGAATTGTCGAGACCGACCGCGGCCGGCTCTACTTCGTAGACGAACGAGCCGACGAACTCGTCGATGCTATGCGCCAGCATTGGCAAAGCTGATCCACGCCAATCCGCCAAAGTACGCCCATGCTAACTCCAAGGGCTAGAAGGGATCACCAGACACAACCACACAGATAACCCTGTTCCCGATGATCGCCAGATGCAGTAACTACAATCAATGCGAGTCATATTGCACCACAACATAATTTGCTTAGAAGATGCGCACCGAATCCGCAAACCCACTAGCATGCTGTCGGCCCGCAGACTGACCGGTAGATGGTCTGCCCGGGGATTTAGCGTCGGGCGAAGACGGGCGCATGCTCGGGGCGCGGGCCGACAGCGATCAGGCGAGCAGGTATCCGCAGCATCCATTGCGGCGCACGCGACACCAGGCGCAGTAAGCCCCAGGGTGGACGCACCGCAATTCGGCCCGACAGCAGCGGGCCGACGCCGAGATGAATCGTTCGTTGCATTGTCTGGAGGATCACCGCAGGCCGCTCCCGGCGCTGCTGGACACGGGCCAGGTCGGCGGTGGTCAGCCGGTTTTCGGCCAACGGCGCTGCGAGCAGCCGCGCGGCGGCGACGGCGTCTTGGATGGCGAGGTTTATCCCGACCCCCCCGACCGGGGACATGGCGTGGGCGGCGTCGCCGAGGCACAACAGCCCGTCGGTGTACCAGCGCCGTAGCCGGTCGAGCCGGACGTCGAGCACGAACACGTCGTCCATGGACGTGATCGCCTCGACGCGGTCGGCCAGGTCCGGGCGCAACGCGGCGATTCGGGCGCGAAAGGCTTCGATGCCTTCAGCGCGGCGGCGTGCGTCTGATCCTTTGGGGATCGGATAGGCGAGTTGGTAGTAGTCCTCTCGGGTCAACGCCAGCAAGGCCTCGCCGCGGCCGAAAGCCGGCGCAATGCCCGCGATGTCACCGGCCTCGTCAGAATGTCGCGGCAGCCGGAACCACCACATGTCGAACGGCACCCAGTATTCCCGGGCGGGCAAGCCGCTGGCGCGGCGCAGCGCCGAGGCCCGGCCGTCGCAGGCCAGCGTCAGGTCGGCGTGGAGCTCGCCAGCGCCCTCGGGGCCGCGGTAGCGCACCCCGGTCACCCGGCCGTCGGCGACCACGAGGTCGATCGCCTCGGTGCGCATGCGCAGCGTGAATGCCGACTCCCGCTTGGCCGCCTGCGCGAGCAGGTTCAATAGATCCCACTGCGGCACCATGGCCACGTAGTTGTACGGCGCCGGCAAGGCCGCGAAGACACTGACAGGCACGCGCTGCGAATCCGTGCCGGGCAGCAGCAGACTCGTCATCCTGCTTTGCGGCAGTTCCCGAAACTCCGCGCCCAGGCCGAGCTCGTCCAACAGTGCCACCGTCGACGCATGCACCGTGTCCCCGCGGAAATCCCGCAGGAAATCGCCGTGCTTCTCCAGCACCGTCACCGCGATCCCTGCCCGCGCCAGTAGCAGCCCGGCCATCATCCCCGCCGGGCCGCCCCCGGCGATAACCACCGAAGTCGACTCGGCAGCGCCGTCCAATGACTCCACTGCACTAATAGGTAGCAACGCTATCCTTCATGCCGGGAGTGCGGTAGGGGCACCACGAAACGCCCGGTCGGTGGATGCCGACAAACGAACCGGGGGCGCTCGCGTACGCAGGAACTCGCACCTTCTCGGCTACACAGTCAACCACTAGCCGTTCCGCGGTCGGTTCCAGTCGGTAATCAAGGGGAGGATGAAGTCGAGTACGTAGGCACGCAGCCCGGCGGGCGTCGAACGGTCAATGGTGGTGTGGGGGGTCAGTGCGAAGGACAGCGTCAGTCGGGTCTGCAATTCGCCGGCGGTGAGTAGCTGGCGGCGTTGAGCTTTGGTGGGTGTGGTGTCCGGAAATAGTTCGGCGGCCAACAGCGCCGCTGATACTTCGCTCGCCCAGTCGATGATGGGGTCGGCGTCTACGGTGAGGCTGCGCAGGATGGTTTCGGGTTCGGTGGATCTCAGCTTGTTGAGTAAGGCGTTGCCGCGCACGAACTCCACGGTGAACACCACACCGTTGATCAGTCGCTCTTCAAAGGTGTCGCCGTGTGAGCGGGCCACGTCATTGCCGTCGAGATAGCGCTGCACCTCGCGTAGTACGACGGCGTCGACGACGGCGTCCTTGGTGGGAAAGCGGCGGTAGAGGGTGGCTTTTCCGACGCCGCACTGGCGGGCGATGTCTTCCATACTGGTGCGGCGAATGCCGACGAGTTCGAACTGCTCCTGGGCCGTCCGCAGAATGCGGCCAGTGATTTCGTCGGACGCGCTGAGCTGCGCGAGGACCGCCGAGTCGGGTGCGGTCACTCGGCGCACAAACTCCGCAGTGCGAGTCACGTTGTCGAG